>JBEAPQ010000404.1:0-7844 GCA_041164325.1 Planctomycetota bacterium
TGACGTGATCTTCGGCCACGTCGCCCGGCACCCACTTGGTGCGGTCGTCCTCGTCCTTCGTGCTCGCCCATCCAAAGGCGATCTCGTCCGGAACGTCGCGCTTGAAGTCGTTCGGCTGCGGCTCGCGGCGGATCTCGTGGACACGCATGCCCTTCCACCATTCCGACTTCGCCAGTTCGAGGAGCTTGGCGGCGTGGTTCGGCGCAGCCTGGTCGAACAGCTTGATCTTGACCGTGCCCGCGTTCTCGAACTCGATGGTGATCGTCTCGGCCGAGGTGGGGGCGGTGGCTTCGAAGAACCGCGGGTTGTCCTGGCGGAACTTCTGCTCGGCATCGATCCGCGCGAGCATCTGGCCCGCGATGCTGCCAGCCACCGGCGCGACATACTCCGGCTTGGCGTCGGCGGTGTCCTCGTTCTCCTCGGCGTCCTTGTCCTTCGGGACCTCATCCCGCCATTGGACCGGGAAGCCGCTGTCGACGACCAGGAAGTGGTTCGGGTAGTCCTTCTGCAGGGCCTGCACGTGGCTGCGTGCTTCGTCGAACGCGTTGGCGAAGTAGGCGCGGTTGGCGAGCACCCAGCGCGCGAGCGGCGCGCGGTCGTCGCCGGCCTTGACGATCGCCTGCAGTTCCTCGGCCGGAGTCGCCTCGACGGTCTCATCCAGGTCGGCGATCTGCATCGCGTCCAGGTCCTGGTAGAAGCCGGACAAGGCCATCTGGCGCTGGAAGTTCGCGCTCTGGGCCATGTTCGGGTTCTGCGCGGCCATCTGGTCGATCTGCTGCAGCCGCGATTGGACCGACGTCCAGGTGTCCGTCAGGTTGGCGTAGGCCCGGTCCAGACCGGTCGCAGTCGCAAATGCTGACCAGCGCTCCGCTTGCGCGCGCCGGCCCTGGTATTGGATCAGGTAGTGGATCGCGAGGGCGGCGGCCGCTGCGATCAGCCCGAACGTCACGACGCGCTTGTTCTGTTCCCAGAACAGCTCGAGGGGGTTCGGGGCTTCGAGTTCACCCTGGATCGGGGGGGAGACGTTCTGGCTCATGGGAAGGGCGGGTGGGCTCGCTTGGCTGCGAGGCCTTCGACTGCTTGGAACTTACGGTGAAGAGCACGAACGTCAGGATACGGCAATACCGGATCAGGCCGTGTCTGCTCTCGGGATCGTGGATGGTTGGCTTGCCCCGATGGGGTGATCGGCGTTCGCACCGCGAGGATTCAGTGCGAGTGGGCCAGGAGTTCAGCCCGCGTCCTGGACGCGCACTTCGACGTGCATGCGGGTGACTCCGATTTCGTCGAGACGGATCGCGCAGGTGGCCTTCTGGCGGCCACGGACGAACAGCAGCTTCCGCGCTCCGGGGTCAGCGCTCTCGGACTCGAGGCTCCAGCCGTGCTGCGGCATCCGCGCCTTCAGGTAGTCGGAGATCTCCGAGACCGGGAGGTTGCCGAAGTAGTGAAGGTCGGCAACGCGGAATTGGCCGAGCTCGAAGCTGTGGCTCTGGTGGAGGTCCTGCTGCAGCTTCATCCCGTCCGGGACCGGGATGTCGGAGAACTGGACCGGCGTCTGGCCGGACGCGGCCTCGGCGGAGCCGTCCTGGTCGAGCCCGACGCAGGCCGTCGGCGCGACGGCGAGGACAAACGCGACAAACGCGCCTTGGAGCGAGCGGATCCGCATGGTTCGAAGCGCAGCGAGGGGTGGGGAAAACCCGTGGAGTCTAGCTGTGTGCCCGCGACCTCGCAATCGAACGGGGCGTCGGCACCTCGCGCGAACTTCCACAGACCGAGCCGCAAACGCCCCTGGAGAGGGAGACTCACCTGCAGCCTCCGGGGGACGTGCTAGACTCGCGCCCCGCCGGAGGGCGGCATCGGTCGCCCTCCCGCCGCACCTGCGGAAATGGACGCGTCCATCCAGCCCGAGGCGCGGACAGCCCTCCGCGACCCGACCCTGGTCCTGAACCGGTCCTGGAGCCCCGTGCACGTCACCAGCGTGCGTCGGGCGCTGGCGATGCTCTGTCGCGGATCGGTCGCGGTGCTCGACCCGGAGAGCTTGAGCCCGTTCGGGGCCGAAGCCTGGCTCGCACGTTCCGTGGTCCCCGGGGCGCGCGCGGTGCGAACGCCCTCCCGGTGGGTCCCGGCGCCGGAGATCATCCTGTTGGGGCGCTACGACCGACTCCCGGTGACCCAGGCACCCTTCACGCGCGTGAGCCTGCTGCGCCGCGACGACCACCGCTGCCAGTACTGCGGGACCCGCCCTCCCAAGGCCCAGCTGACGGTCGACCACGTGGTCCCGAAGGCGAGAGGGGGGGAGACGTCGTGGGAGAACTGCGTCGCCGCGTGCGTGCGCTGCAACTCGCGCAAGGGAGACCGGCCGGCGAGCCATGTCGGGCTCCGGCTCCTTCGACCGCCGCGGGCTCCGCGGTGGAACCCCTGCTTCCAGCTCGAGCCCGGTGCCTGGCCGGACTCGTGGCGGCCCTTCCTCCGAGACGTCCGTCGGCCGTCGACGGGAACGTGACCGAGTCGGCCGACAGTCCCCGCGTTGCTCGGTTGGCAGCCTCTCCCGGGTCGCACCCGACTCCGGGCCGCCGTATCCTCCGCCGACTTCCCGGCCCCGCACGCACACCATGAAGCACGTCGCCGTCCTCGCCTTTCTCTTCGCCGCAGCGACCCTCGCACCCGCGCAGAGCGTGGCGGCCCTCAAGAAGGAGCTCCGTGCCAAGGAGGCGGACGCGAAGAAGGACGTCGGCGCGATGCTCGGCATCGCCGAGTGGGCGGGGGAGAAGGGCCTGGTCAGCGATCGGCGCCGCATCCTCAACGCCATCCTGAAGATCGACCCCGAGAACGAGAAGGCCCACGAGATGCTCGGCTTCGTCAAGCACGAGGGCGAGTGGGTCACCAAGGCCAAGGCGGAGACGATGATCCGCAAGGCGCTCGAGACCGAGATGAAGGCCAAGGGAATGGTCGAGGTCGAGGGCGTCTGGGTGACCAAGGACGAGGAGAAGGACGCGAAGGCGGGGATCTTCCGTCACGAAGGTGAACTCGTGTCGCGCGCCGACAAGGTCGCGCTCGCCCAGGGCATGGTCCGCCACCCGGTGACCGGCCAGTTCGTCTCCGCGACCGACGCCGCGAAGGCCGACGAGGGCCTGTTTCCGCTCGGCGGCGACAAGTGGGGGACCGAAGAGGAGGCCAACGAGTTCCACGGCAAGCCGGAGAACCCGTGGGTCTACCGGACCTACCACGCGACGCTCGTCACCCACAAGCCGCTGTCGGAGCTCAAGACGATCGCGTCCGACCTCGACTCGGCGATCACCTCGGTCGGCAAGATCTTCGGCGGCGCCGAGCCGAACCCCGACCAGCGGCCGGTCGTGATCATCGCGCAGGACGACGACCAGTTCCGGGCGCTGGGCAACGCGGTCGGTGCCGAAGGCTCGGCCTACGGCGTGTTCTTGGCCCAGGGCGACGTCGAGATCCCGGGTTTCGGGATCGCGCGCCCCGTCATCATGAACTGGTCCAAGGACTGGGGTCCCTACTGGATCCGCCACGCCGGGGGCTTCGGCCTGGCCGTGGCGATCGGGAACTCGGTCGGTGAGGAGCTCCCGCTGTGGTTCACGCGCGGTGTGGGTGGCTACGCCGAGCGGCACCACACCCCAGGCGTCGCGAGCTTCTTCGGCAAGCAGCACCTCCAGAAGGGCGGAGTGCAGGCCCTCGAGAACTGGTTCGAGCGGTTCGAGATCAGCGGCAACATCGAGACGCGGATGCTCGACTTCAACATCTACCAAGGCGGCCTCGTGCTCGACTTCGCGATGAGCGGAACCGACGCCGGCACGACCGAGGCGATGCAGGAGGTGACCAAGGCGGCGGTCGAGGGCAAGGGTCTCGCCAAGGCGGTGATGCAGCTCCAGAAGGCACTCGGCAAGCAGGAGGACGCGGTCCGCGACCACCTGCGCAAGGTCACGTCGATCTGACGGCACTCTTGTCCGGCTTCGGGCCGGGGAATCGCGCGATCCTGCCGGGCTTCGACAGGTTTTGCGCCTGACCCGGCCACAGTCCCGGCCCGACCGTCGAAGTCGGCCCCGACGTCCCCATCCGGGGAGCATCAGCCCCACACGGGGCCATGCCTCTCAACCCACGAAACGCACATGTTCGCACGCCCCGTCTCCACGGCCTTCCTGGTCGCCCTCAGCGGCCTCGCTGGGTTCGCTCCCGCCCAGAACCCCTTCGTGAAGGCCCTGCCGCCCGGAACGATCGGCTACGTCTCGATGCCCGACATCCGGACCTCGATGGCCGAACTCCGCACGATGCCGATCGGCAAGATGTGGCAGGAGCAGGAAGTCCAGGACTTCGTCGCTGACGCCATGAGCACGGTCGAGGCGATGTGGGAGCAGGGCATGACCGACGCCCGGGCCCAGTTCGAGGCGGGCATGCTGCCGTTCGACCCGGACGAGATGGTCAAGATGCGCGTCGACGGCATGTCGATGGCACTGACGCAGTTCGGGTTCACCGTCCCCGAGGGCGGCGGTCAGCCGATGCCGAAGTTCGGCTTCGTGGGCCACGTCCGGTTCGGGGACAGCGCACCGATCTGGAAGAACGTCGTCGCGACCGGCGTGCAGATGATGACGCTCCAGGCCGGCGAGATGATGAGCACTTCGGTGCGTGACGTTGCCGGCGTCAAGATGACGACGATGCAGCCCTCGGTGCCGGGCATGACGGACGGCCTCGAGATGGGCTTCAACATGGCCTGGGTCGGCGATGGCCTGCTGTTCGGCACGCTCGCGAGCGACATCGAGTCCATGCTGCAGAACCTGCAGTCGGACGCGGAAGGAGGTCTCGCGTCGACGGCCGAGTGGCAGAGCTCGGTGCAGCGCCTCGGTGCCCAGGGCACCGAGATGGAGATGTTCCTCCGCCCGGGCGCGGCGATGGATGCCTTCATGGACGTCGCGTCGATGGCTTCGGACATTGCCGAGCAGATGGGTGAGGCCGCGCCCGAGATGGACA
The DNA here is from genome assembly GCA_041164325.1 of Planctomycetota bacterium. Taxonomy (GTDB): domain Bacteria; phylum Planctomycetota; class UBA1135; order UBA1135; family UBA2386; genus JAQCBR01. The sequence continues at coordinate 4,981 of JBEAPQ010000404.1, forward strand.
TCGCCGCGATGGATCGGGCGATGGACGTGCTGGGCCTCCGTTCGATGGGCCCGATCAGCATGGCCTCGACCTACGTCGACGGCCGCGCGGTCACGACCACGTTCGTCACTGCGCCCGAAGGCGAGCGCAAAGGTCTGATGGCGATGGGCGAGGAGCCGCTCGACATGGACTTCCTGCGCTGGGTCCCGAAGGACGCGGTCAGCTTCAGCGCGAGCCGAGTCGACCTGGAGTCGATCTACGACGCGCTCACCGGCGCGCTGCGCGCGTACGACGAGGGCGTCGCAGACATGATGATGGCCCAGCTCGGCCAGATGGAGGAGATGGTCGGTCTGTCGCTGGAGAAGGACCTCTTCGGCGCGTTCGGCACCCAGCTGGTCTCCTGGTCGATGCCGATGGCGGCGTTCGGCCAGGCAGCCGAGCAGGCCTACGTGATCCCGGTCCGTGACCCGGCGCGGTTCGTCGAGGCAGTGCAGACGATCGCGATGATGAGCGAAGGGACGTTCTCGCTCGAGAAGATCGAGCGCCGCGGCATCACCGTCTACCAGGTCCGCGTCAACATGGACATGGACCTCGCGATGGGGGGCATCAACCCGATCGCATCGCTGCTGCCGACGTTCGGTTTCAAGGACGGCAACCTCGTCGTCGCCTACTCGACCGGAGACGTGAAGCGTGCGTTCGCGCGCATGGACCGTGAGGACGACCCGGCCGGCGACATCCGCAGCAATCCGGGCTTCGCGCAGTTCCTCGGCGAGGTCCCGACCGGCGCGACGTCGCTGGCCTACCGCGATTGGGCGGCCGAGTTCGAGGGCTACTACCAGCTCGGCTCGAACCTGCTCGCGCTGATCCCGCTCGACGAGGAGATCCCGTTCGACTTCGCGCTGCTGCCCGACTCGCAGACGCTGACGCAGCACCTGTTCCCGTCGGTGTCCTGGTCGACCACGACGCCGGAAGGCTTCGCGATGCGGTCGGTCAGCCCGTTCGGGATGGAAGTCATGATGCCCGCCCTGCTCGGCGTGGCCTCGCTCGGCGTCGTGTCGGCGCTCTTCGAGAACCAGGACCCTGCCGAGTTCGACTTCGACTCGATGCCGTTCGGCGGTAAGGGTCGGTGACCCGGCGGGTCCGGTCCATCCGGGCCGCGACCGCGCTCGTCCTCGCGGCGGGCGTGGCCGCCCAGACGTCGGACCCCGTCGCCGATCTCGCGCGGCAGGGTCCGCCGCACGCTGCGGGAGAGACGGGGCACGCCGCTCTGATCCAGGCGCTGCGCGATGCCCGCAACGACACGGTCGTCGCGTTCGTGGCCTCGCACCCTGACGACCAGTACGTGCTTCCCGCGGCCTTCCTGCGGTTCGCGCACGGCTACCGCGTCGTGGTCGTCCTGGCGACACGCGGAGAGGGTGGCCAGAACAGCCGGGGACCCGAGGTAGGGGATGAGCTCGCGGCTCTCCGTGCCGTCGAGACCGAGGACTGTGCGCGTCGGCTGGGGTTGATCGTCCACCACCTGAATCTCCCGGACGCGGGCTACAGCCGCACGGCGGAGGAAACGCTGGACCTGTGGGGGATCGAGGCGACGACCCTCGCCGTGGCGCGTGCGCTGCGGGAGATCCGACCCGACGTGGTGATGACGACGCACCACCCGACGGACACCCACGGGCATGACCTGGCGCTGGCCGAGGTCTTGCCGGATGCGATCGCCTGGGCCGGGGACCCGCGCCGGGACCTGGCGGGGCTGCAGCCTGCGCCGATCGACCGCTTCTACCGAGGCGTAGGGGAAGGGGAGCCTGTGTGGTTCGTGCTCCCGGCCGGCGACGTCGATCCGGAACGCGGCGTCAGCTACCGCGATCTCGCCTACCACGCCCTGACGGCGTCCCACGCCAGCCAAACGCCGTTCCGTGAGCCGAGCGAGTTCTTCGGCAGCACCGGGGCCTTCCTGGGCGTGCCGATTCCCGGTGGGCCGGTCGATGCACCGGGCGCCGACCTCCACGCCGACCTGCCTGATCTCTTCCGCGCGCTGGCGGGCGCCCTACCGCGCGCGGACATCGACCGGCTGCGGGAGACGTTCGATCGGACGCTGCCCGCGCTGGTCCAGAATCGCCCGCGTCTGGCGGCCGCGGCGCTCGAGCTCCGGGACCAGCTCCTCGCGCTGCGGACGGACGGAATCGTCGAGGACAGCGGCCGTCTCGATCGTCGGATCGAGGCTCTCGACCGCGTGGCGATCGAGGCGCTGGGTCTGCGCGTGCGAGCCGCCACGGCGCGTCCGACCGCGGTGCCGGGCGAGCGCGTCGCGTTCACCCTCGAAGTCCAGAGTGCCGGACCGGTCGGTGTCGACGCGCTGTCCCTCGTTCCAGGAGGGGACGGCGAACCGCCGCCGCGCATCACGGCGGCGGCCGACCTCCAGAAGCCCCAGCCCTGGATGGTCTCCGGGTTCCTGGACGTGCCCGAGAACGCGCTCGAACGCGATCCGACCACCGACCTGTTCCGCCGCAGCCGGTTCGCGATGCCGTTCCGCGTCGGCCTGCGCTTGACCCTCGGCGGAGATGCGAAGCCCACGCTCGACGTGCCGGTCGAGCTTCCGCTCGCGGTCCGCCCCCCGGTGGAGCTCCAGCTCCTCCCCCGGGCCATCCTCGTCCCGGACGAGCCCGTCCCGGTGCGCTTCAACGTCCGCGTCCGACGCCACGGCAAGGCTCCGGTCCGCGAGCAGCTCCGCGTCCAGGTCCCGCCGGGCTTCGATGTCGAGCCGCGGACGATCGACGTCGACCTGGGATCGGTGTCCGAGCAGGGCTTCCTGTTCGAACTCCGGGTCCCCGACGGCCTGCGGCCCGGTCCCCAGCCGATCCGTGTCCGGCTGGGCGACCTCGCGCGGGCGC
>JBEAPQ010000405.1:0-7911 GCA_041164325.1 Planctomycetota bacterium
TCGGATGTCCGCAGCGGTCAGCGCACCCGCCGTCCCGCCCCAACCCACGATCAGCACGTCGCCGCTCGTGTCGCCGGTGACCTCGCACGGCGCAACATCGATCCCGGCGACCTTGGCCGCGCGCAGATCGGTCATCCGCTGGTGGTTCTCGGGGTCGTAGCTGATGCTCCCCGTTCCATCCTGCTTCTCGAGTCCACCGATCCGGTGCATCAGGCCCGGCGTTCCGGGCCGTGCCCACGGGCGCGCCAGCGTCTCGGGATCGCGGACGTAGGGCTGGAACTTGGGATCGTCCGCACCGCGGGGCTCGGCGTATTCGACATCGATGGCCGGGAGCGCATCGACGTCCGGGATCCGCCAGGGTTCGGCCCCGTTCGCGACGTAGCCGTCCGACAGGAGCACGACCGGCGTCATGTAGCGGAGCGCGATCCGCACGGCCTCGTAGGCGGCTTCGAACGCATCCGCCGGGGTGCGGGCGGCGACGATCGGCACCGGACACTCGCCGTTGCGCCCGAACATCGCCTGGAGCAGGTCCGCCTGCTCGGTCTTCGTCGGCATCCCGGTGCTCGGCCCGGCGCGCTGGACGTTGATGACGACCAGCGGCAGCTCCGTCATCACCGCGAGGCCGATCGCCTCCGACTTCAGGGCGAGCCCCGGGCCGCTCGTCGACGTGATGCCGAGCTGACCCGCGTAGCTGGCGCCGATCGCCGCACAGACGGCCGCGATCTCATCCTCGGCCTGGAACGTGACGACGCCGTGGTGCTTGTAGCCGCTGAGCTGGTGCAGGATGTCCGACGCCGGAGTGATCGGGTAGGAGCCGAGCATCAGCTCGACGCCCGCCCGCTTCGACGCCGCCACGAGCCCCAGGCAGAGGCTCTGGTTGCCCATCACGTTGCGGTAGGTCCCGGGCTTCATGAAGGTCGCCGGCGCGACCTGGTACGAAGACTGGAAGATCCCGCTGATGTCCGCGTAGTTGAAGCCCGCCTGCACCGCGCGGATGTTCGCGGCGGCGATGTCGGGCTTGTTGCCGAACTTGGTCTGGAGGAAGTCCAGCGTCGGCTGCATGTCGCGATGGAAGAGCCAATACAGGATCCCCAGCGCGAACATGTTCTTGCAGCGATCCTTGGCCCGGGTGTCGAGCGGCGACTCCGCGAGCGTCTCCCGCGTCAGCTTCTCGAGATCCACGTCGATGACGCGGTAGCCAGCGAGGCTCCCGTCCTCGAGCGGGTTGGACTCGTACTTCGCTTTCTTGAGATCGACCGAGCCGAACTTCGCGGTGTTGACGATCAGGATCCCGTCCGGCTTCAGCGCCTTGATGTGCGCCTTGAGTGCGGCTGGGTTCATCGCCACCAGCACGTCCGGCGCATCGCCGGGCGTGTGGATATCGAAGTTCGAGAAGCGCAGCTGGAACGCCGAAACGCCTGGCAGCGTGCCGGCCGGGGCGCGGATCTCAGCCGGGAAGTCGGGGAACGTCGCGAGGTCGTTCCCCATGATCGCGGAGGTCCGCGTCAGCTGGTCTCCAGTGAGCTGCATGCCGTCGCCCGAGTCGCCGGCGAAGCGGACGACGATCTGGTCGAGTTCTTGCAGCGTGGACGGGCTCGTGGTCTCGGTCATGGCGCGCGCGGGCTTGGAAGTCCCGGCCCCAACGGCGCAGCATGATAGGCCCCCGATCTGCCCCACGGAAGCGCGGCGCCTCAGGCTCCGCCGCGTCGGTGCGACTCGACCTCTTCTCCGCCGCGCTCATCCTCGGATAGCCGTCGGAAGGCCTGCAGGGCCTCCCGGCACCGAGACAGCGTCTCGCGCATCGAAAGGCCGCTGAGGCGCTCGAAACCCTCGAAAACGTCCTTCATGGCCCAGACGTGGAAACGACCCGCGGCCACGGCGGCCGCCACTTCGGGCGCCAGCATCAGGTCACGGACGTTCGCCGCAGGCAGGACGACCCCCTGCTCCCCGTCGAGGCCCTTGGCGCTGCAGAGCCGGAAGAACCCCTCGACCTTCTCGGTGACGCCGCCGACCGCCTGGACCTCGCCGCGCTGGTTCATCGAACCGGTCACCGCGATGCCCTGGCGCAGCGGGACCCGGGTCAGGCTCGACAGCAGCGCGTACAGCTCGGCGCAGGTGGCCGAGTCACCGTCGAGACCGGTGTAGAGCTGCTCGAAGCACAGGGTGGCCGACATGCCGATCGGCCCCTCCCGTCCGAGACGATCGAGCAGGAAGCCCTGGAAGATCATCACTCCCTTGTCGTGGAGCGGACCGGTCATGTCCGCCTCCCGCTCGATGCTGATCACCTCGGCCTTCCGATCCGAGGAAGGCCCGGTGGCTGCGGAGATCCGGACGACCCGACCGAAGCGGAACGTGCCGCTGTCCAGCACGGTCAGCGCGTGGATGAGCCCCACCGCGCGCCCCTTGCAGCGGAGCAGCGTGTAGCCATCCCGGTAGTCGGCCTCGACGTGCTCGCGGGCGAGGTCCAGCCGTCGTTCCCGCGCGTCGATCGCCGCCCGGACGTCCGCCGCGGACACCGCACGCGCACCCGCTCGTCGCGCGCGATGCGCCGCCTCGCGGGCGACGTCGGCGAGCTCCCCGAACTGGGTGCTCAGCCGGTCCTTCCGCCCCGCCGTCCGGGCACCGTGCTCACAGGCGACCCCGTGGGCCTCTGCCTCGAACGGCAGGAGCCCCTCGCTCCGCGCGAGGTGCGCGATGAAGTCCGCGTAACGCCGGCGGTTCGTCGCCGTGTTCGGCAGCGCCCCGTCGAACTCGGCGTAGACCTTGAACAGCTGCGGGAACTGCGGGTCCTCCTGGCAGAGATGCTCGTAGAGACCCGGCTCCCCGATCATCACGACCTTGACGTCGATCGGGATGGGCTCCGGCTGCAGGGCCCCCGCCGTGGTCCCGGCGCTGGGATCGAACTCCCGGATCTCCACCGAGCCGGCCTTCAGCGCCCGCTTGAGGTGCTGCCAGACCCCAGGCTCGGTCAGGACGTCCGAACAGCGCAGGATCAGGTAGCCGCCGTCCGCCCGGAGCAGCGCCCCCGAGTGGATCCGGCGCAGCTCGGAGTCTTCGGCATCGACGATCCGCTCGATGATGCCGAACAGATTCGCGTAGTTCGGACTGCTCTCGACGACGACCGGGCAGTCCTCGCCTGCGTGGCTCTTGACGACCAGCACCTCCAGATCGCGGAAGCGGCCGTCGAGCGCGCGGACGACGACCCCGTCCTCGCCACCGGTCCGCGACACATCGCCTTCGATCCAGCGCCCGAGGTTCGCGACGAGGTCGGCACGCAGGGCTTCCAGGTGGGCTCCCACGCCGTCGTGCGGCCAGCGGGCACCGAACGCATCGAGGACCGCAGTGGCCGTCCGGGTCGCCAGCGCCGCATCCATCTCCCGCAGCTCCGCCTCGAAGCGCTGCCACGTGCGCCGGAGGTGCTCCGACATCTCCTCCAACCGCTCGAGCATCTGCTCGCGCGCGCGCAGGACGCGACGCGCGACCGACTCGGCGATGCCCCCCTTGCGACGGAGTCCCTCGAACTCCTCCAGAGACACCGGCTGCCCTTCGACGCGCGGCAGGATCTCCGCGCGCACGGCGCCTTCCTCCTGGAACTCGACCACATCACAGTCGTGGCGGCGGACCTCGCGACGCAGCGCGGCGAGCAAGCGCTGATGCCGCTCCTCGGCGTGTCCCCGGACGAGTTTCCGCGCGCTGCGGTGCGCGCGGCTGCCGAGCGCATCCCGCAGCCCGATCCGCAGCTCGTGGACGAGGTCGACCATCTCGGCCCGGAACCGCCGCGCGGTCCCGCGGGGAAGGGTCAAGAGCACCGGGCGATTCGGCTCGTTGAAGTTGTGGACGAAGGCTCGGTCCGGCCCGAGCCGACACGCAGGCATCAGCTCCTCGAGCAGATCGCGCACGACGCGCGTCCGCCCCGAGCCCGACAGGCCGGACAGGAACACGTTGTAGCCCGGCGCGTAGAGATCGAGACCCGTCCGCAGCGCGTCGAGCGCCCGAGGCTGTCCGAGCAGCTGCGAGGGTCGGGGCTCGCGACGCGACTTCGCGACAGGACCAGCGACCCAACGGACTTCGTCGGCGCGCAGCGCCCTGCCGCCCGACGTCATCCGCCCTGCGCCACCAGGACCGGGCAGGGGGCGGCCTCGAGGACCTCCTCGACCGTGCTGCCCATCAGGAGGTGGAGGAAGCCCTGCCGCTTGCGACTCGGACGGATCACGATCAGGTCGACCTGCTGGACGATCGCTTCCTTCAGGATCTGCTCCGGGACCTCCTCGCTGACCGTCGCATGGCCACGCGCCGCGACGCCCTGGTCCGCGGCCTCGTCGACGATGGCCTGGAGGATGCGTTTTGCGTCGGCGACCAGCGCGGCCGTCAGGGTCCCATCCGCCGAGCCGACCGACGCGCCCGCACCGGACAGCGCACCGCGACCCGCACGGTGCGTGCCGATCAGCGCCATCATGGCCGGCGTGTCGATGACGCTGAACAGGATCAGCTCGGCCCCGAGTTGTCCCGCGAGGCGGATCGCGTAGGAGACGTCGGGGCTACCGCGCTCCCCGAGCTCGACGAAGGCCAACATCCGGCGCACCAACCGCTCCGCCATGGGCGCAGAGGATACGGGGGGCCGACGGGCCGATCACGCCGATTCCCTGGCCCGGGCGACGGTGCCTCCGGGAGCGACGCGGGCCGGATCGATCCTGGCGCCGGACCGGAGCCGGCGCGGGACGGGGCCGCCGATCAGGCCATCTCGTCGCGGACGCGCTCGAGCAGACGCCGGGTCGCGACGATGCCGTCGATCTCGGAGAGCTTCGAGCCTTCGTACTCGACCCCCACGTAGCCGTGGTAGTCCGCGGCCAGGACGATCCCGAGCATCCGGCGGTAGTCGGTGTGGACCTCGTTGCCGTCCTCGTCGAAGTCGTGGCTCTTCGCGCTGACGGCCTTGGCGAACGGCATGAGCTCCGCCACGCCGACGTAGCGATCGTAGGCCGTCCGCGGACCCACGCGGAAGTTGCCGAAGTCGGGCAGCGTCCCGCAACCCGCGTGTCCGACGCGCCGCATCACGCCGGCGAGCCACTTGCCGTTCGACGAGAGGCCTCCGTGGTTCTCGACGATCACGTGGATGCCGTGCCCAGCCGCGAACTCGGTCAGCGCCGCGAGGCCGTCGGCCGCGAGCTTCTGCTGCTCGTCGTAGGACCCGGCGCTGGCGGCGTTCACGCGGATGCTGTGGCAGCCGAGGAACTTCGCAGCCTCCACCCACCGATGGTGGTTCTCGACCGCCTGCTGGCGCCGCTTCGCGTCCGGGTCGCCGAGGCGCCCCTCGCCGTCACACATGATCAGGAGGCTCCGCACCCCGGCGTCGTCACAGCGCTGCGCCAGCTGCTTCAGATAGGCCTCATCACGGGCCTTGTCCTTGAAGAACTGGTTCACGTACTCGATCGCCTCGAAACCGAGCTCCCGTGCCTGGGATGGGAAGTCGAGGTTGTCGATCTTGTCGCCAGCCCGACCGTAGAGCGCCTTGTGGAGCGACCACTGCGCGAGGGAGATCCGGAACGACGGCTCTCCCCGGCGCACGCGGCCGGGCGCGAGCACGGCCTTCGGATCGACGAGGACGGCCGCGGACGCGGCGGTCGAGAGCGAGAAGAACGAACGACGATCCATCGGGTGCGGCATGTGGGGTTCGTGGAGGCCTCGGGGACGCGCGGACGCGCCGGGGCGGAGACGATAGCCGCGGCGCTGCCACGACGGCAAAGCCCAGCCAACCCCACAGGACCCCTTGGCCTGCGCCGAGAGGTCCTCGAAGATACCCCGATGCCGGTTCGCCCCACGATCCTGCTCCTGTCCCTGCTGCTCGCCGGGGCTGTGGTCGGCCAGACCGACGCGTGGAAGATCCCGCACCGCGGAGCCGCGGAGTATCACCGGAGGGTGCACGACCTCTTCGTCGCCCCGCTGGGCGAGGACTCCAGGACCGGAATCCGACAGGTCATCGCGGGCGGCGGCTACGGCGGCGCGGAGTGGCGCTACCGCCAGTACGGCGGAGGCCCGCGGGACGACGGCTACCAGCTGGCGGACCACGACGACTCCGGCTGGTCGACGGGCACCACGCCCTTCGGGGACGCGGGCCAGCGCACCGCGTGGCCCCAGGATCGACGCTACCTCGACGCACGGACGCGGTTCGATCACGGCCGGCGGAAGCCGCGCGCCGCCGTGCTGCAGATCGACCACGACGACATCGCGACGGTCTACCTCAACGGCGTCCCGATCTATCGCGGCGGCCAGTACCAGCGCGGCGTCGCCGTCTCCCTCGGTGACGACGCGCTCGACGCGTTCGTCGGCGGTGAGAACGTCCTCGCGGTCCGGATCGACAACACCGGAGGTGCGTCCTACTTCGACTGCGCGCTGACGGTGTCGGACCGGACGTTCCGCGACCCCGAGCAGGCCCTCCGTCTCGTGCGCGAGCAGGTCGCCGGCGCCGGCCGTGCCCAGCGGGGCCTGTTCCCCGACTTCCGCGCCGGCCGCCACCTGTGCCAGGGCCAGCTGACACCCGACGCCACGCGGATGGCACGCCCGCCGATCGACCTGCGGGACCTGCCGGCCTTCCTCGCGTTCGACCTGCAGCGGACCCAGCTGTCGGGGCCGCTGAACGATGGAGCGCCCCGGATGTTCCGCTTCGGGGACGTGACCTGGCGCGGACGCGCGGAGTCCCCGGACGCGACGGGGCTGCAGCAACTCCACTTCGAGCTCCGCTCCGAGCCCGCCCGCCCCATGGGCGACGACAAGCGGTTCGTCGAACAGTTCGTCCGCGGCCCGCACGGATTCACGCACGACGTCGAGGGCAACCTCGACATCGAGCGCCGCTTCGACCCCGACAGGGGCGCGGTCACGTGGTTCCGCGCGCGGATGCGCGCGAAGATCACGGCCCGGAGCGGTGGCGACGCCGGTCGACCGTTCGAGCTCACCCACGACGAGGAGTGGACGCTCGAACGGATGCGCGAGAACCGCGACGTCGACTTCGAGGAATCGGTGCGCGACGCGATTGCCCGCGGCACACAGAAGCTCAAGCAGGAGCTGGCGAACCTCGGCAAGCCCGTGCTCCGCAACGAAGCCTCGGGCAACCGCTCCTACAACACCGGGCGGCTCGCGCTCGCCCTGCTCGCACTCCTCCACGCCGAGGTACCCCGGGAGGACCCGGTCGTTGCGAAAGCCGTCGCCGAGCTGCGCAAGCGGCGTCTGGTCGACACCTACTCGACCGCGCACGCCATCATGGCGATGGAGCGCTACTACGCCCCGAAGGGCGAAGCCGAGGAGCTCCGTGCCGGCACCCTCGACCGTCCGCGGAAGCGTCAGCCGAGCGAGGCCGACCGGGAGCTGCTCCGGAAGTGGTCGAACATCCTGCTCGACAACATCGATACCCGCGTCGACCGCAGCTACCTGCTCCGGTTCAACTACACCCGCGGCGGGCGCTACGACAACTCGGTCAACCAGTACGGGCTGCTCGGGCTCTACGCCGCCCACCTGTGCGGCGTCGAGATCCCGGTCACCGTCTGGGAAGCAGCCGCCAACCACCTGATCGAGGACCAGGATCGCGGCGGACCCAAGGTCGATCTCGATCTGCGGAGCTACGTCCAGCTCCAGAGCGAGCGTCGCGGCAACACGACGTCGGCCGGTTCCCGATCCGTGCCAGCCGCCGGCTGGTCCTACCACGCGACCAGACACAACGGCGTGCCCCAGCCGGTCTACGGCGCGATGACCTGCGCCGGCATCGCGGGGCTGACGATCTGCCTCGCCGGCATCCGGGACGCCGACGTCACGCGGAGCGCGCTCGCAGCCCGGGGCGAGCGCGCCATCGCCCAGGGCTTCGCGTGGCTGGCCGAGAACTTCTCACTGCACAGCAACGCGTCCCGCGTCCACCCGCCCTAC
>JBEAPQ010000406.1:0-3046 GCA_041164325.1 Planctomycetota bacterium
CCCAGGCCAGCGGAACGCGCCGCGCGTAGACCTCGCAGAGCAGCAGGTTGACCGCAGCGCTGCGGGCGCCGACCTCGACGTCGCAGATCGGGCGGGTGCGCGTGCCGATGTGGTCGAGCCAGTCCTGGGCGTGGTTCGGCTTGCGCGGCAGACGCAGCGCGTCGTCGGCCAGCTCCTCCTGCAGGATCTTGTCGGGCACGGACACGAGGCGGCCGCGGTCGACGTGGATCACGCCGTCGGTGCCGGTGAACGTCGTGCCGTTCGGCCCACCGTGGACCACGCGGACGCCGTCGGCGTAGACGAGGGTCGCCCCGCGCTTCGCGCCCGCGTCGGCCGGCGGCAGGATCTCGACCGGACCCGACGTGTCGGCGCCGAGGCCCCAGTGCGCGATGTCGAAGTGGTGCGCGCCCATGTCAGCGAGCGGGCCGCCGCAGAAGTCCCGGTAGCCGCGCCACATCGGGTAGTGACCGTGGACGCCGCGCGGGCTCAGGATGCTGTTGTAGGGACGAGCCTTGGCCGGACCGAGCCAGCGGTCCCAGTCGAGGCCGGGCTCCATGTCCTCCGCGGGGAGATCACAGGCAACCGGGGGATCCCCGACGCCGACGTGGACCGTCAGCAGGTCGCCGATGCGGCCGTTGCGGACGAGCTCGCAGGCGGTGACGAACTTGTGCCCGAACTCGGTGCGCTGCTGGCTGCCGGTCTGGAACACGATGCCGGTCTTCCGCACCGCGTCGATCAGCGTCTTGGCCTCGTGCAGCGTGCGCGTCAGCGGCTTCTCGCAGTAGACGTCCTTGCCCGCGAGGCAGGCGTCGAGCACCTGGATTGCGTGCCAGTGATCCGGCGTCGCGATGACGACCGCATCGACGTCGGGATGTTGCATCAGGTCGCGGTGGTCGTCGAAGACCAGGCAGTCCTGCGTGCCCTGCCGTTCGTCGACCATCGACTTCGCGTGCTCACGCCGCGTCGTGTCGACGTCGCAGACGGCGACGACGTGGAAGCCGTCGTTCGGGAAGAACTCGCTCCGCAGCAGGTTCCGCCCGCGGATGCCCATGCCGACGATGCCGATCTGGACCTTGGCGTTCGGCCCGCGACGGCGAGGCACCCACAGCGAAGGAACCGCAGCGGTCGCGCCCGACAGCGCGAGGAAGTGGCGGCGGGACAGGGATGTCGGCGAGCTCGTTCGCATGGGTCTTGCTCTCGGGGAGGCAGGCTCGGTCGAGCCCGTCAGGTCTGGTTGCTCGTGGGTTGGCGCAGGTCGGCGAGGACGGCCTCGGCGGCGAGCCGGCCAGAAGCCATGGCGCCGTGGATCGACGGCAGGTGGCGGTGGTCGCCGCAGATGTACAGGCCCGCGTCGAGCCGTGCGGGCTTGGCCATCGGCGCGTCGTCCGGCGGGCACTCCGGCAGGGCACGGATGACGCGCTGGAGGCGCAGCGTGCGCCACCGAGCGACCGGCTCCGTGCCGAACCAGCGGCCGAGCTGCGCGCGCACCGAACTCTCCAGCGCGTCGTCTTCGAGCGCCTGGTGTTCCGGCGCGACGACCGAGGCGGAGACGAGGCTCTGGCCTGCCGGCGCGTAGCTCGGCTGCACGTCCGACAGCACGCACAGGTCGTTGACCGGGCCGTGTTCATCGCCGCCGAGCGCCAAGAGGCGGCCAGGCAACGGCGAGCGATCTGCGGCGAAGTGCAGCTGGGTCACCTGCTTGGTGGCTGGCGCCGGTCCAGCCCGGTCTCCGAGAACGGAGGGCAGCGCATGGGCGTCGACCGCGACGACGACCGCCTGCCCATCGATGCGGGAACCGTCGTCGAGGATCACGTGGTCCGCGGCAACGTGGCGAGAGGCACAGCCGGTGCGGATCGAGCCGTCGGGGAGTCCGCTCGCCAGCTGGTCGGGAATCGCCTGCATCCCGTGCGCGGGCAGCGCCACGTCTCCCTCGGCGAACATCCGGAACGTGAACTCGAAGACCCGGCTCGACGTGCGGAGCTCGTCCTCGAGGAAGATGCCGGCGTAGAACGGCCGGAAGAACGTCTCGACCATCGCGTCCGACAGACCGGACTGGGCCAAGAAGGCGCGCGTCGTCATCGCCGGCCGGGCGAGCACGTCGTCGATGGAGCCGCGGAGCGCACGGCTGCGGATGCTGCCGGTGCGGAGCTTGTCGCGAAGGGAGCCGACCGGCGCGAAGGCTGACGCCAGCGCGCCCAGCGGCCGCCGCCAAGGATCGACGACGCGGACGAAGCGCCCACCGACGCGGACCAGGGCACCGGGCTCGAACGGGCGGAGCTCCAGCGCCCCATAGTCGAGCGCGCGCCGTGCCTCGGGGTAGGCGGTCTGCAGGACCTGGAAGCCGCGGTCGAGGCGGAAGCCCTCGACCACATCGGTCCGCACGCGTCCGCCGACTGCGTCGGCCGCGTCGAGCACGCGCACCGGGACGCCCGCGGCGCTGAGTGCGCGCGCGCAGGTCAGGCCGGCCAGTCCGGCACCGACGACGAGGACGGGACGCTGCATCGGCGACAGCTTACGCGCTCGGTCCCGCAGGCCCGAAACGCGAGAAGGCGGAGAACCGATGGTCCGCCGCCTTCGATGCCGCGCGGCCGAGGCCGCGCAGGTCCGGTTCCTGCCGGGTCAGTAGATGCCGACGTGGAAGTTGAGACCCGGCGTCAGCGTCAGCGGGAAGCCCGTCACGCTGCGCGAGCTCGTGTCGCCGAAGAACGCGACCTGGGAGACGAGGCGGCCACCGCACAGCGTCGGGTCGTTCGGGGTCGTCAGCGACAGCGATGCGTTGCCGTTCGCATCGGTCAGCATGCCGCCGGTCGCGCTCGGCGCGCCGACCAGGATGTGCAGGTCCGCGAACGCGAGGTCGACCGGCGTGAAGCCGATCAGGCACGCGCCGAGCAGGTTCGACGGGCCGTTCGTCACGTCGAGACGCATCGTCTGGCCGAGGATCGCCGGGGCGCCCATCGTCAGCTGCGGGACGCCGCGGCCGCCGGCCATGCCGACGCCGTAGGTCGAGTCACCGTAGGCGCAGGCGTTCTCGTTGTGCGCGAACGCG
>JBEAPQ010000407.1:0-8261 GCA_041164325.1 Planctomycetota bacterium
CACCCCAGACATCGCGGTCGAGGTAGCCGTAGTTCCACGTGTGGGACGCCGCGCCGACACCCGGCGAGAACCAGTCGGTCACCTGCACGGAGGCCGTGAGACCGAGCCCGTAGCCGGCGGAGGCGCGGAAGCAGTCGGCGAAGTCGCGGGCCCGAGCCGCACCGTAGGCACAGCCCGCGGTCTGCAGCAGAGCCAGCCCCAGCAGGGCGGACGCGACGGAGCGGATCATCGCTCCTTCAGACGTCGCAGCGTCGTGTGCTGATCCTCGCGATCCGCGACCGCGACGAATTCGACGCATCGCTCCTCGAGGAGTTCGAAGTAGACCCGCAGCTTCAGGGACGCGCGCAGACTCCACAGTTCCTGGCCCTCGATCTGCTTGACCTCCAGGCCGGGGTAGGACGGCCCTTCGGTGCAGAACAGCAGCGCTGCCTGGAACGCCTGCTCCACGTGCCGGCGCTCCTTGCCCTCGATCGACTTGTAGAACGCCGCCGTGAACCGGGGCAGCCGGAACGTGTCGGCCAGGAGCGGGGCCTCGACCTTGTCCTTGGGCGGCTTGCGCCCCTTCGGGACGCGCGTCTCGAGGTCGGCCACCTGCCCCTCCAACTCCCGGATCCGGGCCTGCCGCTCGGCCGCGTGGCGCCGATGCCCCTCTTCGGCGAGCGCGAGGGTCTCGACCTCGCGCTCCAGGTCATGGATCCGCCGTGCCTCCTCGCGGCCGGGCGCAGCTTGGCCCGACGGGACCGCGCCCTGCTGCCGCCGGAGCTGTTCGGCCTCGGCGCGCGCAGCGATCGCCCGCTGCTCGGCCTGCCCGAGCCTCGCGGACAGATCCGCCTCCCGCTCGCGGTGCTGGGCCGCCTGGCCGCGGAGCTTGTCGACGTCGAGGCGCGCCGCACGCAGGTCTCCCTCGCGCAGTTTCAGGAGCGCCTCCAGTTCCTCGACCCGATCCGTGCCGCCCTGGTCGGTCGCCTCGCCCGCGCCGCGCAGCGCGAGCACCAGCTCGAGGACCTCGGTCACGAGCGTCGGATTGCGAACGTCGATCAGGAGCTTCGCGAGCCGCGGCGCCGGCGCCTTCTCGATCCGATAGCCCTTCGGACTGAGTCCGTGCTTGCGCGCCAGATCCCGCAGCGTGCCGATCGGGAGCAGCTCCTGGACGAGCCGCTCCAGCGGCAGCTTCCCTTCCTGCTCCAGCACGATGCGGAGCAGGCCCTGGAGCGCTGGGGACGGGCCACTCATGCCCGCACCGACGCCTGGTCGAGGGTTCTTGCCCGGAGATCAGGGAAGATCGCCCGGGGGTTCGGTCGGCGCGCTGCAACGGACATGCGGCCGAACAGTCTAGGCAGCGAACCGGCAGACGCGAGGGGGAGACGCGCAGCGCACCCCTGCACAGGGAGGGGTCGCGCCCCACGGAGCAGCTCCGGATGGCGCCGGATTCAGCTGTCCTGCAGCTCGCCGGAAGACCGGGCGGCCCGTCTCCGGTCCCGCTCCGTCGGGTAGATCGGCTCCACCGGGTAGCTCTGCAGCACGCGCTCGTCGTGCTCGAGCTCGATCCGTTCCTGCTCCTCGGCGGTCGGCGTCAGATCATCCGCACCCGCGCGGAACAGGGCCCACTCGACGAGGTCGAAGGGAGCCGCGAGGAGGGAACCCGCACGCCACAGCACGAACGACGGAAACAGCAGGATCGACAGCGGGTCGGCCCGCAGGGGCGACCGGGCCTTCTCCGTGAGGTAAACCACGTAGGTCACGGGGACCGCGGCGAGGGAGACCGGAAGGCCGGCCACCAACCCGACCGCACCGCCCGCGGCCGCCGTCGACCGGACGACGACGCTGCGTCCCGTCCGTTCGTCGCGGAGCTCGTCGGTGTATTGGACGACACTCGCGCAGGAACCCGCCGACAGCCAGAGCAACAGCAAGGCGGCCGTTCGACGGCCGGCGGACCAAGCGGCCCGTCGGTCGGTCGGGCAGCGACCCCGCCGGATCACGGAAGCCGGTTGAGGGGCTGTGTCCGAGTCAGCCCCCAGCCTCCGAGTTGCTTGCTTGGCGGCCGCCGCGCGGCCGCGGGAGAACCGCGACGACATTGCGTCACGGGCTCTCAGCGCTGGGCGGCCGGCTTGCGGCGCGCGAACTCGAGGGTCCCGATCTCCCAGTCGTCCGCGACCGTCTGCGGCGGCGCCTGGTTGCGGAGCTTGGAGATCTCGACGTTGCTCACACGGAGGCGGCGCAGCTTCCAGACCTGGACGCCGGCCGACTCGCAGTTGAACACGAGCGCATGGATCAGCGCCCGCGGCAGCACGAGCCCCTTCCGGAACTGGATCGACACGAGCTGATCCTGCGCGTCGCGGCGACCGGGCACAGCGGAGGTCTTCTCGGGGGAGACCTCGTAGTCGTTCGCTCCGATCGTGCCCTTCGACGACGTCGTGATCTGGTTCTGGAAGTAGACGGCCGGGCTGCCGCCCGAGGTGCGGACCGACGCGGCGTTCTGGTCGACGGTCTCGAACTGCCGCTGCAGCGCGCCGATCTTCTCGATCTCGCCGGTGCGGGGCCGCTCGGCCGCGGCGACCGCCGCCTGCGCGACCTTGAGCTCTCCCTCGACCCAGAACACGAATCCGAGCGCGCCCGGGATCAGCAGCAGCGAGAGCAGGATGATCCCCTTGTAGAGATCCATGTCGCGGAACAGGCTCATCGCTGCACCTCCGTCTCGAACTCTTCCTTCAGGTCGATCTTCATCGTGACGGTCGCCCCGTCCCCCTCGCGGAAGACGTCCTCACCGCCCGCCAGCCCGAATGCGCTGAAGGGGCTGTTCGGATCCTCGAACGTCGCACGCAGCGCGTCCTGGAGCAGCGCCACGCGGTTGCGGAAGTCCTCGCCACGGAGCGCGATCTTCACCTGCAGGCTCGGCTGGCGCGGCTGCATGTTGAGGTCGAGCTCGGCGATCAGGAACGAGCCGAGCTGCTTCTCGATCCGCTGGATCACGTCCGCGAAGTAGGACAGCACGTAGACGCCCGACGGCAGCCGCAGGTCCTCGAACACGCCGGTCTGTTCCTGCTGGTCCTGCAGGTGCTTCTCGAGCGCCGAGCGGATCGCCGGCAGACGCTGGAACGTCTGCAGATCGACGAGCTGCCGGGTCAGACCCTCGAAGTTCTTCGGGCCCAGCGGGCGCAGCACGCTGTTCGGCTGCCCGTCATTCATCAAGAGGCCGACGTAGCCCCAGAAAGTCGCGCGGACCGCCGACGCACCGCGGCGCGCTTCGCCGCCCTCTGCAACCTGGTAGAGCTCGCCGTAGCGCTTGCCGAGGTCGCGCAGCTCGTTGAGTTGGCGGAGCCCGTAGAGGAACGGCAGGAATGCCGCGAGCACGCAGGCGATCGCGAGCGGGAACTTGACGCGGTCGAAGCCGCGCTTGTAGGCGAGTTCTTCCTGGCGGAAGTTGAAGCCGCCACGCCCGCCGAGCATCGTCAGTGCGAGCCCGAAGGCCGTCGCAATGCGCGGGCCGATCCTGGCCGCCTCGTCCGCATCGAGCCCGTGGCTGACGCGGGACAGCACGTCGAGCGGCTGGGCCGTGCAGCCGAACACGTCGGACAGGCAGTCGACGACGCCAGGCAGGGACGAACCACCGCCGGTCACGTAGAGACGTTCGACGGCGGCCACCCGCGGGAGCCCCGCGAGGAACCGCATCAGTTCGCGACGAAGACGCGCGAGGAACGCATCCCGGGCCGCGATCACGACGTCAGCACCGATGCTCTGGTCGGCCACGACGAGGACCTGGTCCTCGCCGTCCGTCGCGTCCCCATCACCCGCGTCCGCCGCCTCGGCAGGCTCGGAGGGAGCTGCACCACCGGCACCGATCACCGCGAAGGCCTCGCCCGTGCGCAGGGCTTCCTGGACGGCGTCACGCGCGACGTCGAGGCCGACGCCCGTGCGCGCGGCGACGTCGTCCGCAATCGAGTCGGCGCCGAGCCGCAGTGCACGGACATCGACGAGGCGTCCACCGATGACCGCCAGCACGCGCGTCGCGCGGGCGCCCACGTCGAGCACGATCCGGGCCCGCGTGCCTTCGACCGCCGTCTCGACCGGCGCGACAGCCTCGCTGCTTTCGCCGCCCTCGGAGGCCGCGGCGGCCGCCTCGGCCGCATCTTCGCCGAAACATCCTGCCCACTCGGCAGCACGCAGCAGCGCCATCGCGTCCAGATCGACGCGCTCGGGCTCGATGCCCTGACCCTCGAGGGCGTTCAGGAGGGGCGAGAGCGCCTTCTTCGGCACGGCCGCGACGAGGACCGACGACTCGCCGTCGGTCTGCTCGTAGGTCATGAAGTCGACGACCATGTCGTCGACGTTGTGGCTGTGGATCGCGTTCTCGGCCTCGAACTTGATGACCTTGCGGATCGCGTCGTCGCCGGTGAACGGGATGCGCAGGTTGCGGAGCACGACCTCCCGACCCGGGAACCCGAGGTTCAGCCCCTGCCGGGAGATCTTCTGGTCCTTGAGCGCCTGGAGTGCCGCGTCGGCCTCGAAGGCCGCGCGCTGGTCGTCGCTCATCGCCGCCGGGGCAGCAGCCACCCGGTCGATGCTCACCTTCGTGAGCCTCGGCTTGCGGAACGAGCCGTCGAGCTCGACCACCTTCACCTCGAACGCACCTGCGTCGAGACCTACGCCTCTGGCCATGGGGTCACCTGTCCTCTGTGGTCGCCGACCCGACGGGCACGGCCGAACCCGCGCCTGCGGCGGGCTTCGAGTCGCGCAAGAATCTCGCGCGCTGCGCGTCGGTCAACACGTATTTGATGCGTTCCTCGGCGCGACGGTTCGCGGCGGCGACCTCGTCACGGAGCGCGGCCGGCAGCCGCAGCGGATCTCCCATCAGGACGCGCCGGTGGCTCCGGTCCCGCTCTTCGAGAACGAGACGGACCTTGCGGACCTGATCGGCGTCGAGGTCGTAGCGCGCAGCCAGCTCTGCGGCGTAGCGCGCGTGGGGGTCATCGTCGGACGGGCCGGCGGCCGCCTCGACGAAACGCGGCCCCAGCAGCCCGATGGCGAGGCCTGCAGCGAAGCCTGCGGCCCCAGCTGCGAGCACCCAGCGCTGGACTGCCGTGGTTGGCTTCAACGGCCCTCGGCGGCCTCCGCGCCCGCGCGCACGCGCGCGTCGATCTCGTCCAGCGTGCGCTGGAGTTCCGCCGGCGAAGCCTCCAACTGACCGGTCCCGACGCTGCCGAGCGTCCACGCCGCCCCAGCCAGCGCGACCAGCACCAGGGCTGCCGCCGCGAAGAGCACCCGCTGGCCCCAGATCCGAGCCACCTCGACCGCCTCGTCCTCCCGGACGAGCGCGGGGCCCCGCACGGTCTCGGCGAAGACCCGCTCCCGCAGCCGGGCCGACGGCACGTGGGGCCGCATCGATGCGGAGCGCGCCGCGCGACGCTCGGGCTCGAAGAGCTCGCGGAATCCTCGGGCCGCATCCACCTGCTCCCGCAGGTCGCGAGCGTCCCGGAGCCGCGCCTCGAACGCAGCGGCCTCGTCGCGGCCCATCTCCCCATCGACGTAGCGGGAGACCTGTCGGTCCGTGTCGTTCATCGCTCTCCCTCCGCTGGACCGCGACGCAGCGTCCGGCCCTCGTGCCGACTTCCGGGCACGAGCTCCGGGTAGCGGCGGTGCAGTGCGTCCTTGAAACGCTGCCGAGCCCGGAACAACCGGGACTCCACGGTCCCCATGCTGATCCCGAGCACTTCGGCCATCTCGTGGTAGGCCAGGTCCTCGTATTCGCGGAGGACCAGGATCGTCCGGTACTTCTCCGGGAGATCGTCGAGGACCTCCCGCGTCGCGCGGCGGACCTCCTCTTCGAGGAGAGGCTCGGCCGCGCCGTCGCCCTGGCGCCGCTCGGACAGGCTCGCGTCCAGCGTCGCGTCGTCCTCGACCAGCCGGAGGCGCCGCCGTCCGCTCCGGGACAGCTCGTCGTTCGCCGTGTTGACGGCGATCCGGTAGATCCACGTGTAGAGGCCGGAGTCCTGCTGGAACGTGTGGAGCTTCCGGAAGACCTTGATGAAGACCTCCTGGGCGAGGTCCTCGACCTCGCTGGCGTCCCGCGTGAACCGACCCAGCAGACGGACGATCCGCCCCTCGTAGCGGTCGATCAACTCACCGAAGGCCGCCTCGCTCCCGGCGAGGATCGCTGCAATCAGCGCGGCTTCGGAGGTCTCGGGCATGATCCGGGGGGCTGGCACGGCCGTCTGGGACGACCCCGGGCGGCAGTTCCTTCCCAACGATCGGACAGCGGGAGCGGACGGCTGTCGAGTTCTGGGATGCCCGGGCGCTCCTCTTGCGCTCCCGAAGCGCCCCATTCTGGTCGAAGACCTTTCTGGGTCGCCTCTTACGCCTGGTCTGCGACGCCCGGCCGATCCGCGTCGGCCAGCATGTGACCCAGCTTCTCACGCTTGGTCCGCAGGTAGCGCTCGTTGTCGGGGTTCGGCGCGATCTGGAGCGAGACCTGCTCGACCACCTCGAGCCCGTAGCCCTGGAGCGAAGTCAGCTTCTTCGGGTTGTTGGTCAGGAGCCGCAGGTGGCGGGCACCGAGGTCGTGCAGGATCTGCGCTCCGGTCCCGAACTCCCGCTGGTCCGGCTTGAAGCCGAGGTGGACGTTGGCTTCGACCGTGTCCATCCCCTCGTCCTGGAGCGCGTAGGCCCGCATCTTGTGGTCCAGCCCGATGCCCCGGCCCTCCTGGCTGATGTAGAGCACGATCCCGCGCCCCGCAGCCTGCACGGCCTCCATCGCGTGCTGGAGCTGGTCGCCACAGTCGCAGCGCAGCGATCCGAACACGTCTCCGGTCAGGCACTGGGAGTGCACGCGGACCAGGATCGGCTCGTCGATCGCGGGGAACGGGTTGCCGACGCCTTCCGGCCGCTGGATGCCCACCGTCAGCGCCACGTGGGTCCGCCCGTCGACCTTCGAGTTGTAGGTGAAGCTGTCGAAGTAGCCGGCCTTGGTCGGCATCCGCGCGTGCGCGATGCGCTCGATGATGCGCTCGCGCCGCCGCCGGAACTCGACGAGGTCCGCAATCGCGCAGATCAGCAGGCCGTGCTTGTCGGCGAACTGCTCGAGCTGCGGCACGCGGGCCATCGTCCCGTCGTCGTTCATGATCTCGCAGATCACGCCCGCTGCACGGAGACCGGCCAGTCGGCAGAGATCCACGATGCCCTCGGTCTGCCCGGTCCGGACCAGCACGCCTCCATCCCGCGCGCGCAGCGGGAACACGTGGCCCGGCCGGACGACGTCGTGGGGCTTCGCTTCCGGGTGGACCGCAGCCTGGATCGTCCGGGCACGGTCGGCGGCGGAGATGCCGGTCGTCACGCCTTCGCGCGCCTCGATGCTGACGGTGAACGCCGTGCCGTAGCGCGAGCCGTTGTCCGGGGCCTGCGCCGTCAAGTTCAGCTGGTCACAGATCGCACCGTCCAGCGCGAGACAGATCAGGCCCCGCGCGTCGCGCGCCATCAGGTTGACGAGCTCGGGGGACGCGAACTCGGCCGCGAAGCAGAGGTCACCCTCGTTCTCCCGGTCGGGATCGTCGACGAGCACGATCGGACGGCCGCGCTTCAGCTCTTCGAGGACTTCGGGGATGGGCGCGAATGCCATGGAATCGTCGGGGCCAGTGCCGGAGGAGCCGGCCGAACCTGGGGGGCGGGGATTGTATTTGGCCTGCCGGGGAAGGCCATCGCCGTTCGCCGGGCGAGGCTCCCTGGACGCCTCGTTCCCACGCTGATCCCGGTGCCAACGGACGTTTCCGGAACGTGCTCGCACCCCCCTTCCCGGACCTCAATTCGACGCGAACGGCCCGTCGATTCCCCCAGAGCAGCAAGGACAGCGTCGGAGAGCACGGAGAACGAGCACCGGAACATGAAGCGCAGCACGATCGGAGCCCTCGTGGGGATGGGTCTCCTGGCAGGCGCCACGACCGTCGGGACCACGAGCGGAAGGAACCGCTGCGTCCTCGACCGCATGACGGCCCTGGAATCGCTCGTCCAAGGCGACGCCGACCGCTTGGCGACCCTCGAACGCCAGACGATGCCCGTGCCCGCCGCCCCGCCGATCGCGCCACCGACGCAACCGCTCGACGACCTCCGCGCCGA
Organism: Planctomycetota bacterium; assembly: GCA_041164325.1. GTDB lineage: Bacteria > Planctomycetota > UBA1135 > UBA1135 > UBA2386 > JAQCBR01. The sequence continues at coordinate 8,104 of JBEAPQ010000407.1, forward strand.
GCTGATCGCGCTGTTCGAAGTGCGTCTCGCTGCGCTCGAAGCCCGCATCGACGCGACGTCACAGGGCATCGAGGAAGCCTCCTTCCTGCGTGAGGAGATCGCGCTGGCCCGCCAGGATGCAGCGGCGCTCCAGGAGAAGGTGAACCACGAGGTCGGGC
>JBEAPQ010000408.1:0-4279 GCA_041164325.1 Planctomycetota bacterium
CGCATCCGCCTCGTCTGCGTTTCGATGGATTCGCGTCGACCGAGCCCCATTCCGGACCGATGGCGCGCAGCCTTCGAGGCGTTCGCGATCCGCGAAGCAGACTTCCCTGCGACGGCCGAAAGGCTGTGACTCGATCGGGGCGCCGTGTGGAACCGCGGCGGCGCGGTCGAGCTGGTCGGCTCAGCCGAGCTGTGCCGGGTCCAGGCCCGACGAGGGCACGCGCGGCAGCTCGCAGGCCATGACCTCGACGTACTTCTGGACGGCGCCCGTGTTGAACACCACGTAGTCGCCGTCCGGGGCGAGGTGCTCCTGTGCCAGGGCTTCCTCGAGCACTCCGAGGCACGCCGCCGACTCGGGGCAGAGCGGGATGCCCTCGAGCCGCATCGCGAGCTCCATCCACGCGTGCAGCCGTTCCTCCGGGGCTGCCATCGCGCGTCCTCCCGACTCCCGCACCGCACGCAGCACGAGGAAGTCGCCGAGCGCCTTCGGCACGCGAATCCCCGACGCGAGGGTGTGGGGAGCCGCGAGATCGACGCCGTGATCGAGGTCCAGATCGAACGCGCGGGAGATGGGATCGCAGCCGGTCGACTGGCACGAGAACATCCGCGGCTTCCGCGGGTCCTCCAACCAGCCGAGCGCGTCCAGTTCGGCGAACGCCTTCCACATCCCGATCAGTCCGGTGCCGCCGCCGGTCGGGTACAGGATCGCGTCGGGCAGCGTGAAACCGCACTGCGCGGCCAGCTCGAGCCCCATCGTCTTCTTGCCCTCGATCCGGTAGGGCTCACGAAGGGTGCTCATGTCGAACCATCCCATCGCTTCCTGGAGTTCGCGGACGATGCGCCCACAGTCGTGGATCAGTCCGTCGACCAGGAACGCACGCGCGCCGTGGAGCACGCACTCGTACTGGTTCACGGCAGGCGTGTCGTCGGGCATGAAGACGAAGCACTCCATGCCGGCCCGCGCCGCGTAGGCCGCGAGCGCGCCCCCGGCGTTGCCCGCGGTCGGGCACGCCACACGCCGGACCCCGAGTTCGTGGGCCATCGAGACGGCCATCGCCATGCCGCGCGCCTTGAACGAGCCGCCGGGCAGCCGGGACTCGTCCTTGATCCGCAGCCGCCGCACGCCGAAGTGTGCGGCGAGGCGCGGGCAGTCGAGAAGCGGCGTCTCGGTCTCGCCGAGCGACACGCGATTCTCGGCGTTCCGGAGTGGAAGCAGCTCCGACCAGCGCCAGAGGTCGGCCGGCCTCGCCAGCACGTCCTCCCGCCGGACCGACCGGCGGACGGCGTCGAGGTCGTAGCGCACCAGGAGCGGGCGGCCCGCGTGGACCTGGTGCAGTTCGTGCGCGGGAAGCGACGAACCATCGGCCGTGGACTCGAGATGCGTGACGAAGCTCATGCGTGGGACTCCCGGTCGAGGTCGGGCAGCGTCGTGGCGGGAACGTCGGGCAACCGCTCCAGGAAGCCGCGGAGGTCGTCCGGCAGGGCGGCCCGGAACGTCTGCGGCTCGTCGCTGCCTGGCAGGCGGACCGTCAAGCGCCACGCGTGCAGGAACATCCGCGGCAGACCGTAGTGTTCGCGGAACCAGTTGTTGATCCGCCCCTTCCCGTGGTGGCGGTCGCCGATGACCTGGTGCGCGAGGTGGTCGAGGTGGCGTCGGATCTGGTGGGTGCGTCCGGTCCGCAGGCGCGCCTCCAGGAGCGAGCAGCGGGAGAACGTCGCACGCCTGCGGAACTCGGTCCGCGCGGGCTGATAGACGCCTCGTTCGTCCGTGAGCTCGCGCTCGGAGACGAACTCCGGTTCGGTCTCGCCGCGCGCCAGCGTCAGGTAGGTCTTCTCGGCGTCGTCGGCGTGCAGGTTCTCCTGGAGCCTGCCCGCGGCCTTCTTGCTGAGCCCGAACGCGAGCACACCGCTCGTCTGCCGGTCGAGGCGGTGGACCGGGTACAGGTGCCGCAGGATCTGGTCGCGGACCGTCTGCAGCACGAAGTGCTCCTCGGGCCCCGAGTGGGGGCCGCGGTGCACGCTCATGTGAGCGGGCTTGGCGACGACGACGATGTCGTCGTCGAGGTGGAGGATCGGCACATCCGGCCGCTCAGCAGCCGGGGCGCCGCTTCCTTCCGTCACGCGTATTCCTCGACGGGTGGGCAGGTGCAGACGAGGTTGCGGTCGCCGAACACGTCGTCGACGCGGCCGACGGTCGGCCAGTACTTGCTGGCCTTCTGGTGCGCGGTCGGGAACGCAGCCTGTTCGCGGGAATACTGCCGATCCCAGTCCTCCCGCATCACGTCGCCCATCGTGTGCGGCGCGTGGGCGAGCGGGCTGTCGTCGTGGGCCACCCGGCCCTCGGCGATCTCCTGGATCTCGGCGTGGATCGCGATCATCGCCTCGCAGAAGCGGTCGAGCTCCTGCTTCGATTCGCTCTCCGTCGGCTCGAACATCAGCGTGCCGGCGACCGGCCAGGACATCGTCGGTGCGTGGAAGCCGAAGTCCATCAGGCGCTTCGCGATGTCGGCGACCGTGACGTGGGCGGTCTTCTCGAACTGGCGGCAGTCGAGGATGCACTCGTGCGCGACGAAGCCGCCCTCGCCGGTGTAGAGCACCGGGAAGTAGTCGCGCAGCTTGGCCGCCACGTAGTTGGCGTTCAGGATCGCGATCTCGGTCGCGCGCTTGAGGCCGTCGGGGCCCATCATCGCGATGTACGCGTAGCTGATCGGGAGGATCGACGGGCTGCCCCACGGTGCGGCCGAGACCGGACCGATCGCCTGTTCCCCGCCGGTCGCGACCACCGGGTGGCCGGGCAGGAAGGGGGCGAGGTGTGCCGCGACGCAGATCGGGCCCATGCCCGGTCCGCCGCCGCCGTGCGGGATGCAGAACGTCTTGTGGAGGTTCAGGTGGCAGACGTCCGCGCCGAGGTCGCCCGGCTTGCAGAGCCCGACCTGGGCATTCATGTTCGCGCCGTCGAGGTACACTTGGCCGCCGTGTTCGTGGACGATCGTGCAGATCTCGCGGATCGCGGCCTCGAACACACCGTGCGTCGACGGGTAGGTGACCATCAGCGCCGCGAGGCGATCGCTGTGCTGGTCGGCCTTCGACTTCAGGTCCGCGACGTCGATGTTGCCGTCGTCGTCGCAGCGCACGACGACCACCTGCATGCCGCACATCACGGCGCTCGCCGGGTTCGTGCCGTGGGCCGAGCTCGGAATCAGGCAGATGTCGCGCTGCGCCTGACCGCGGGCGCGGTGGTAGGCGCGGATGACCAGGAGACCGGCGTACTCACCCTGTGAGCCGGCGTTCGGCTGGAGGCTCGTCGCGGCGAAGCCCGTCACATCGTTGAGCCACGTCGCGAGGTGGTCATGCAGGATGCGGTAGCCCTCGGCCTGCTCGATCGGCACGAAGGGGTGCACGTTCGAGAAGCCCGGGTAGGTCACCGGCATCATCTCGGAGGTCGCGTTGAGCTTCATCGTGCACGAGCCGAGCGGGATCATCGCCATCGTCAGCGACAGGTCCTTCGCCTGGAGCCGGTGCATGTAGCGGAGCAGCTCGGTCTCGGAGCGGTAGCTATGGAAGACCGGGTGCGTCAGGTAGGGCGACGTGCGTGCCGCGTGTGCCGGCAGGTCCGGGATGCGAGCCGCGAGGGCGTGGACGTCGAGCTGTGCCGGATCACCGCCGAACGCCGCGAACACGTCCGCCACGTCCCGGAATCCGACCGTCTCGTCGAAGCTGATGCCGACCGTGCCGTCGCCGTAGTTGCGGAGATTGATCTCGCGGGCGGCAGCGGCCGCGATGACCGAGGCGGCATCGCCGTGCGCCGGCCGCACCTTCAGAGTGTCGAAGAACGACTCGTTCTCGATCGTGCAGCCCAGATCGGCCAGCGCTGCCGCGAGCATGCCGGTCGTGGCGCGGACGCGCGTCGCGATGGCCTTCAGGCCGTCCGGCCCGTGGTAGGCCGCGTACATCGAGGCCATGACCGCGAGCAGGACCTGCGCCGTGCAGATGTTGGAAGTCGCCTTGTCGCGACGGATGTGCTGCTCGCGCGTCTGCAGCGCCATGCGGAGCGCGCGGTTGCCGTGCACGTCCCGGGTCACGCCGATGATCCGGCCCGGCATCATCCGCTTGTAGTCCTCGTGGCACGCGAGGAAGGCCGCGTGCGGGCCGCCATAGCCCATGGGAACGCCGAAGCGCTGGGCCGAGCCGATGGCGACGTCGGCACCAAGCTCGCCCGGCGGCGTCAGGAGCGCCAGCGCCAGAAGGTCGGTCGCCATGATGGCGAGCGCGCCTGCGCC
>JBEAPQ010000409.1:0-10039 GCA_041164325.1 Planctomycetota bacterium
GCGAAGTGGCCATCGCCGGGGCGTTGCTCGGTTCGCTCCTTTGCGCTGAGGGACAGGTGATCGAGGGTGAGAAGCTCCTCGCAGCGGCGGAGGCCACGCTGCGGGGTGAAGCGGGCGCGCAGCTGAGCGCCCGGGTTCGAGCGCTCATCCAGCTGAGAGTCGCGGATCACATGCTGGATGAGGCACTCCGCGGGACGCGTGGCCGTGCGGCGTTGCTGCATGCAGAGGAGGCGCAGGAGATCGCGAGCTCGGTCGCTGCCTCGGCTGCCGAGGGTGACCTGGGGCCATTCTCTCTGCTGACCCTGATGTTCGAACGTGAGGCCGTCCGGATCCGTGAGGCCGCGATCGAGTTCCGAGGAATGTGATGGCCCGGCTCCGACGCGGATGCCCTGCTGCGTCCGGGAGCCGGCGGGTGGGCGGGGCCGATGTCGTCGTCGATGGCTGGAGCGGCCAGCGGCTCAGGACGGCCGGAAGCCGTCGGTGGCGCGGACCAGCTCGGCCGCGTTGCCCAGCTCGTTGGCCGAATGTCCAGCCGTAGGGACGACGCGGAGCTCCGCTTCGGGCCAGGCGCGGTGGAGATCCCAAGCGCTCCGCATCGGGCAGACGACGTCGTAGCGGCCTTGCACGATGACGGCCGGAATATGGCGAATGCGGTCGACGTTCTGCAGGAGCTGGCCGTCCGTCTCGAAGAAGCCACCGTGGACGAAGTAGTGGCACTCGATGCGTGCGAAGGCTTCGGCGAACTCGTCCTCGCCGGTGCGCGCGATGTGGTCGAGGTCCTGGACCAGGTAGCTGGTGCTGCCCTCCCAAATCGACCACGCACGCGCCGCGGCGCGGCGGACGGAGGCGTCCTCGCTCGTCAGGCGCCGGTAGTAGGCGCTCATCAGGTCGCCGCGCTCGACTTCCGGGATCGGCGCGAGGTAGTGCTCCCAGGCATCGGGGAACAGCTGGTCGGCCCCGCCCTGGTAGAACCACTCGAGCTCCGATCGACGCAGCATGAAGATGCCGCGGAGAACGAGCTCGGTGACGCGCTCGGGGTGGTTCTGGGCGTAGGCGAGCGCCAGCGTGCTGCCCCAGGAACCGCCGAAGACCTGCCACTGCTCGATTCCGAGGTGCTTGCGCAGGGCCTCGATGTCGGCGACGAGGTGCCACGTCGTGTTGTCGTGCAGCGACGCGTAGGGCTGGCTCTTGCCGCAGCCCCGCTGGTCGAACACGACGATCCGGTAGACCTTCGGGTCGTGGTAGCGGCGGTACTTGGGATCACTCCCACCGCCCGGTCCGCCGTGGAGGAAGACCGCCGGCTTGCCGTTCGGATTCCCGCTCTGCTCCCAGTAGATCCGGTGCCCGGAGCCGACGTCGAGGAGGCCGGTCTCGAAGGGTTCGATCGGGGGGTAGAGCGGGTCCGAGGCTGCAGTCATCGAGTGTCTCCTGTCGGGTGCGGTCGGTCCTCGTGCCCTCAGCGGCCCTGTTCGAGCACGCGGCGCGTCGCCGCTTCCATCCGCGTCAGGCCGTGCTGCTTGCCGAGCGCGAGCGCTTCGTCGGCGGGGATGCCGTCGACGTAGAAAGCCTTCAGCGCGATCAGCGCACCGACGCGATTGCTGCTGCCGCAGTAGACCGCGGCGCCGCCCGGCGCGCTCGCCATCGCCTTGGCGAGCGCTTCGGCGTTCTCCCGGGTCAGGTCCTGGGGGCCTTCGATCGGCAGGCGGACGAAGTGGATGTCGTTCCGGCGGGCGAACTCCTCTTCCCAGCCGGTCCCGTCCTCGCTGGCGGCACGGAGGCAGATCACCGTGCCGACGTCGGAGTCACCGAACGACAGGAGTTCGCCGGCGGTCGGTTGCCCGAAGGTCTGGAGCGATCCGTCTGCGGAGCGCGCGTAGTTCTTCGGCGTGAGATCGTCATGACGAAGCATCTCGGTCAGTCCCGGCGTCGCAGAGCAGCCGAACGACAGGCCGAGGAGGGAGGCGCAGGCCGCGAGGGCGGTCGTGCGGAGGAAGCGGAGTGCCATGTGCGCAGGATGCCGCCGCGGCCGCTCGGAGGCCAGTGCTGGTCGCACGGGGTCGGCGCGGCTGACGTCGACTTCCGAGGTTTGACCCGCTGCAGGCGTCGGGCGACAGTGTGCCGCCATGCGCGCCGGCCGACCGACGTCCCTCGGATTGCTTCTCGGGCTTGTCTGGGCCGCCGCGGGTCCGGCTGGTCCCATGGCGCAGGAAGAAGTGGTGGGCGGCGCGAGCCCCGCGGTCCTCATCGTGCCTTCCGGGCAGAACCGGGAGGTCTTCGTCGGCGACACGCTGTTCACGGTCTACCGGCCCGACGAAGCGGGTCACATGCCGGTGTGCTACCCGGTGCTCGGCCCGGACGGTCACGCGCTGACGCGGCAGTACCCGCAGGAGGACGCCGCTCCCGGCGAGGCGCAGGACCACGTGCATCACCGTTCGCTCTGGTTCGCGCACGGTGCCGTGAACGGCATCGACTTCTGGTCGCCGCAGCACGGTTCGGGCGCGCGGATCGTCCATATCGGCTACCTGCCCGTGCCGCGCGCCGACGCGGGGCAGGCCATCCGGGCCGCCAACGCCTGGCTCGACCGCGACGGCCAGCTCGTGTGCCGCGACGAGCGGTTCCTGCGGTTCGGGGTCAGCGAGGACGGCAGCCAGCGCATCCTCGACTACACCGTCACGCTGATCGCGGATCCCGTCGACCTCGTGCTCGGCGACACGAAGGAGGGCACGATGGCGATCCGCACCGCCGCCCCGCTCCGCGTGGCGGGTCCCGTGGCGCAGGGGTCGGTCCGCAACAGCGAGGGCGTCGAGGGCAAGGCCGTCTGGGGCAAGCGCGCCCGCTTCGTCGTCTACTGGGGCCCACTCGGCGACCAGGACGTGTCGATCGGGATCTTCGACCACCCGGACAACCCGCGGCATCCGACGCACTGGCATGCCCGCGACTACGGACTGTGCGGTGCGAATCCGTTCGGCGTGCACGACTTCGAGCGCAAGCCGGCCGGCACCGGAGATCTCCGGGTGCCGCGCGGCGACCGGCTGACGCTGCGCTACCGTTTCGTCTTCGGCCGCGGCGGAATCGACGCGCTGGACGCCGAAGCCTGCTTCCAGGAGTTCGCTGCAACGGCGGCTCCTTCGACCCTGGAGAACGATCGATGACTTCGACCCGACGACACTTCGTGAAGGGTGCTGCGGCAGCCTTCGGCGCGGCGGCCGTGCCCGCACCCCTCGCCGCCGCGGGAAGCCGCATTCTCGGCAGCAACGACGCACCGCGGATCGCGGTGATCGGTGTCCGTGGGCGCGGCGGCAATCACATCGAAGGCCTCGAGGGCAAGCACGGTGCGCGGGTCGTGGCGCTCTGCGATGCCGATCGGACGGTCCTCGCGCAGAAGGGCGAGCAGTTCGAGAAGAAGTACGGCCGCAAGGTTGCGCTCGTCCAGGACTATCGCGAGCTCCTCGACGACCCGGAGATCGACGTGATTTCGATCGCGACGCAGAACCACTGGCATGCGCTCATGGCGATCCAGGCCTGCCAGGCGGGCAAGGACGTCTACGTCGAGAAGCCGGTCAGCCACAACATCTGGGAAGGTCGCCAACTGGTCCGCGCCGCCGAGAAGTACGGCCGCATCGTCCAGTGTGGGACCCAGAGCCGCTCGAACCCGGGGCTGCAGGAGGCGGTGGCCTTCGTCCAGAACGGCGGCCTCGGCGAGATCCGCCTCGCCCGCGGACTCTGCTACAAGCCGCGCCCGAGCATCGGCCAGGTCACCAACCCGAGTCCGATCCCGGACTCGGTCGATTACGACCTCTGGTGCGGTCCGGCGGCGATGGAGCCGCTGATGCGGCGCAACCTGCACTACGACTGGCACTGGGTGTGGGCGACCGGCAACGGCGACCTCGGCAACCAGGGAATCCACCAGATGGACATGTGCCGGATGGTGCTCGGCGAGCCGAAGCTCGCGCCGCAGGTGCTCAGCTTCGGCGGGCGCCTCGGCTACATCGACGACGGCGAGACGCCGAACACGATGGTCTCCGTGTTCGAGTACGAGAAGGCGCCGCTCGTCTTCGAGGTCCGCGGCCTGCCGCAGAGGGCCGGCGACAAGCAGATGGACAAGTTCCTCGGCGCGTCGATCGGCTGCGTGATCCACTGTGACGGCGGTCACCTGTCGATCACGAGCTACTCGGGCGGCGCGGCCTACGACCGCGATGGGCGGGAGATCAAGAAGTTCGGTGGCGGCGGCGATCACTTCGGGAACTTCGTGCAGGCGGTGGTCGCGCGCGATCCGAAGCTGCAGAACGGCCCGATCCTCGATGGGCACCTGTCGAGCGCACTCTGCCACATGGGCAACATCTCGTACCGCGTCGGCGAGTCGGCGACGCCGGAGCAGGTCGAGGCCCGCGTGTCGTCGGACGTCGCGTCGAGCGAAGCGTGGGGGCGGATGAAGGCCCACCTCGAGGCGAACGGCGTCGACTACGCGGTGACGCCCCTCGTGCTCGGCCGTCGTCTCCGGCTGGACCCAGACTCCGAGTGGTTCGTCGGTGCCGACGTGGACGCTGCCAATGCGTTGGCGAAGGGTTCCTACCGCGCGCCCTTCGTGGTCCCGGAGGAGGTCTGAGAGCCGTGCGGGTCGTGCACGGCGCTCTCGTCGTGACCGCCGGTCTCCTCGCGTCCTGCTCGGGAACGGACGTCGCGGCCACTGCATCCACTGACGCTCCGTCGATGGATGCGGTCGTCGTCCTCGACCCCGGGTCGGTCGACGCGCTGTTCCGGTTCTCGGACCCGTCGGCGTTCGCCGTGGGGGTCGAGGATGGCGATGTCGTGCTGACGGCGAAGGGTGGTGCCAAGTACCAGCCCCCGCACCGCTCACCGCTGAACATCGCGCTGCTCGATACGCCGGCCTTCGGGGACTTCGTCCTCGATCTGGAGATGCAGCAGACCGGGCGGGAATACGGGCATCGAGACCTGTGCCTGTTCTTCGGGCACCAGGATCCGTCGCGCTACTACTACGTCCACATCGCGACCAAGGCCGACCCCAACGCGCACAACGTGTTCCTCGTCGATGGTGCGCCCCGTCGCTCGTTCGCGGTCGACACGACGGCGGGCATCGACTGGGGTCGCCCGGACTCCTGGCATCGCGTGCGCCTGATCCGGAAGGGTGCCCAGATCCGCGTGTACTTCGACGACCTCGGGACGCCGATCATGGAGGCCGAGGACGCGACCCACGGCGTGGGGCGGATCGGCTTCGGGTCGTTCGATGACGAAGGGCGCTTCCGCCGCATCCGCATCCAGGGTGATCCGAGGCCAGCGCCCGAGGCCGAGTCGTTCCGCCGCTGAACTCCTGATGCATCGAGGTCTGGATCAGGTCGACGGGGAGTCGACGTTCGCGGTCGGGGTGCGAGCGTTCTCGCGCGTGCTCGGGCTGTCGTTCGCCATCGCGTTCGTGTCGTTCGGCGTGCAGGCGATGGGGTTGCTCGGCTCGGGTGGGATCCAGGCGCTGGGGCGCCTCGTCGAGTGGGACACGCTGTCGGGCCTCGGTGCGTTCCTCGACATGCCGACCCTGTTCTGGCTCAGTCAGTCGGACGGGTTCATCCAGCTCGTGTGGGTTGTCGGAGCGCTGGCGGGGGTCGCGGCCCTGTGCGGCATCCGGCCGCGGCTCGCGCTCCTGATCGCGACCGCGTGCTGGCTGTCGTTCTCGGCGCTGTCGATTCCGCCGACCGGGTCGCAGGGGCTTGGTTTCGCGTTCCTCGGCTACGCGTGGGACGGGCTCCTGGTCGAGCTGGGCCTGGTTGCCGTCTTGGCGCTGCCCGGTGGGCCTCGCGGCGCCGCGCCGTCCCGAGCCGCCGTCCTCCTCCTCAGGCTCCTCCTGGTGCGCATCGTGTTCGGTGCGGCACTGTCGCCCTACGTGCTGGGCGACGGTTCCTGGAGTGAAGCGGGTGCATTGGCCCAACACCTCTGGACGACGCCGTTGCCGAGCTGGCCGGGGCTCGTCGCTTCGACGGCGTCCGGCGTCTGGACGGGAGCCTTCGGCTTCCTTGCCGAACTGCTCGGGCTCGTGCTCGTCTTCGGTGTGTTCGGGCCGCGCCGTGTCCGACACGTCGTGCTGCTGCTCTTGCTGGCCTCGTGGATGTTCCAAGCGGTCTTCGTTCCGCGTGGCGTGTGGCCGCTCGCTCTTGCGGCGCTGACCCTCGCCGGATTCGACGATGCGGCGTTCGCCCGATGGCGGATCACGGGTCCCGCGCCCATCGGGTCTCGTGGGCTCGGTTCGACTCTGGCTGCGGGACTGCTGTGCATCCACGCCCTTGCGGGTCTGTTCGTCACGTTGTCCGAGCTGCGTCCCCGGGCTGCCGCGCCGTCCGGGCTCCGTCTGGCGCTCGGCCGCTGGCAGGTCGCGAACCACTACGCCCCGGTCGTGGACGTACCGTCCGATCGCCCGACCCTGACGATTCTGGGCTCGGAGGACGGTCAAGACTGGGAGGCGATCGGACTGCGGAGCGGACCGCGCGATCCCTTCGTGGCGCCGGACTCTCCGTCCCTGCACCTCCGTCGGCTCGACTGGGCGATGGATCGCGCGGCACGCCAGCTCGAGGCAGGAGAGAGGATGCCCGCATGGCTCGTGCTGACGCTGGTCCGGATCCTCGAGGGGCGTGAGGACGTGCGGGGACTCCTCGCCGACGGAGGCTCCGGGTCGGTGGTGCCGCGCGCGTTGCGGCTCGAAGTCCACGACCTGACACCGGCGTCACCCGACGAGCGCGGGAGCCGCGGCATGTGGTGGTACCGCTGGCCCGGACTGGACGTCGGCCTGCCCTTCATGGTCGAGGACGGCAAGCTCGTCCCCGCGCGCTTCTAGCGCGCGCGTCAGAACCGGCGTCCGGCGAACCACACGGTGAGCAGGGTCACCCCTGCGACCGGAAGCGCCACACCCGGCCCAAAGAGCCGATAGGCGAGGCCGGGGACTGCGATCGCAGCGAGCGCCATCCCGGCGACGGCGGTCCACCAGAGAGGCTCGCGGAGCACGGCCGTCGAGATCGGGACGCCGCAGGAAGGGCAGGCGACGTGGGACTGAGCCCGGACGGGCACGCGGAACGAAGCGCCGCACTGTTCGCACTCGAGCTCATGCTCGAGGTCGCCGTCGGGTGTCGATCGCTCGTTGTCCATCGGCCCGAAGCCTACGTATCGTGGGGCGACGATGCAGGACCGTCCGCTCGCCGTCGTCGTTTCTCTGCTGGCCGTGGTCTCGTCCGTGCGGGGGCAGGAGGGAATCCCTCCCTACCAGGACCCGGCGGTGTTCGACGTCGGCAAGGAGGCGCCCCGCAGCACGAGCGAGTCCTTCGTCGACCGTGAGGCCGCAGTGCGCGGTGACGCCCGTGCACGGACGCGTTCGCTGAACGGGACGTGGCGTTTCCACTGGGCTCCTCACCCGGGCGTGCGCCCGGTCGACTTCTGGAAGGCCAGCTTCGATGTGTCCGGCTGGGACACGGTGCCCGTCCCGCGCAACTGGCAGGCGCTCGGCTACGGGCAGCCGGTCTACCTGAACCATCCCTACGTCTTCCCGCCCGAACCGCCGCGGGTTCCCGAGGACGACAACCCGGTCGGCTCGTACCGCCGGAGCTTCGAGGTTCCGGCAGACTGGGACGGGCACCGCATCCACCTCGAGTTCGGCGGCGTGGACTCGGCGTTCCACGTCTGGGTGAACGACGCCTACCTCGGGTACAGCGAGGGGAGCCGCACGCCGGCGGAGTTCGATGTGACGGACGTGGTGAGGCGGGGCGGGGACAACGTCGTCGCCGTCGAGGTCTACCGCTTCAGCACCGGGAGCTACCTCGAGTGCCAAGACATGTGGCGCATCTCGGGCATCTTCCGGGACGTCACGCTCCGCGCGCAGCCGGCGGTCCACGTGCGCGATCTGTTCGTGCACACGGACCTCGACGACGCGTTCCGGGATGCGCGGCTTTCGATCGATGTCGAGATCCGGAACGGCGGCGCGGAGCCCGTGTCAGGTGTACAGGTCCACACGGAGCTCCTGGGGCCGGATGGGGCGCCGCTGGATGGGTGGAGGGAATCGCCGAAGGTCCTCGGCGAGATCGGTGGCGGCGACATCGCTGCGTTCACGGAGGACTTCGACGTCGACGCCCCGCTCCTGTGGACCGAGGAGACCCCGCATCTCTACACGCTGCTGCTCCACGTGCGGGACGCGGAGGGCCAGGTGCTCGAGGTGCGGTCCCAGCGGGTGGGCTTCCGCGAAGTGGCCGTCGCCTCCGGACAGCTGCTGGTCAACGGACGGCCGGTCGTCATCCGCGGCGTCAACCGACACGACCACGATCCGGAGACCGGTCACTACGTGTCGCCCGAGCGACTGCGCGAAGACCTCGTGCTGATGAAGCAGCACAACATCAATGCGGTCCGCACGTCGCACTACCCGAACGATCCGCTCCTGCTCGACCTCTGCGACGAGCTCGGCCTGTGGGTCTTCGACGAGGCGAACATCGAATCGCACGGCATGGGCTACGGCGAGAAGTCGCTCGCCAAGGACCCGGTCTGGCAGGCGATGCACCTGGATCGCGTCGTGCGCATGGTCGAGCGGGACAAGAACCATCCTTCGATCATCGTCTGGTCGATGGGCAACGAGGCGGGGGACGGGGTCAACTTCGAGGCCGCGAGCCGATGGCTCCACGAACGCGACCCCTCCCGCCCGGTGCACTACGAGCGTGCCGGTGAGGCTCCGCACGTCGACCTCGTGTCACCGATGTATGCGTCGCCGGAGTGGATCGAGCGGTACGCGCTCGGGAAGGACGAAGGCGTCGAGGGGCGCCGTCGCCCGCTGATCCTCTGCGAGTACGCGCACGCGATGGGCAACAGCGTCGGCAACCTCCAGGACTACTGGGACGTGATCGAACGCCATCCCGTGCTCCAGGGCGGGTTCATCTGGGACTGGGTCGACCAGGCGCTGTGGAAGGACGTCACGCCGCAGGCTTCGATCGTGAACGCCGCATCCCCCGGCGGTGTCGGGCGCCTCGACGGCGAGATGCGCACGCTCGACGGGCTGCGCGCGCTGGACCGCGGTTCGGTGGAGTTCGACGGACTCGACATCAGCGGCACCGGCCTGACGGCGGAGGCCTGGGTCTGGCCGCGCCGCGGCAGCACGCACGGGCCGATCGTCGGCAAGGGCGACACGCAGTTCATGCTCAAGCTGTCGCAGAACGGCCGCCGCCTCGAGGGCTTCGTGTTCGACGGCGGCTGGCAGTCGGCGATGGCGGACCTGCCAGCGGACTGGGTCGGACGCTGGCACCACGTGGCGATGACCTACGACGGTCAGACGGTGCGCGTCTTCATCGACGGCAAGGAGGCCGGGAGTCGCGCGCATGCGGGGCAGATCCGATCGACCGCCTACGCACTCGGTGTCGGCACCAATACGCAGGAGCGCGGCCGGCGTTTCCCGGGTGCGATCGCGCGTGTCCGTGTCGATCGGGTGGCTCTGCCTGCAGAACAGCTCGGCGTTGCCGACGCGGAGGTGCGTCCTTCTGCCGTCCTCTGGTTGGACTTCGCCGACGCGGTCGACGGCGAGCCGGTGCCCGGGGGTCCGGAGCGCTTCCTGGCCTACGGCGGTGACTTCGGCGAGTCGCGCCACGACGGCAACTTCCTGTGCAATGGACTCGTCGGGCCGGAGCGTCACCCGAACCCACACCTGCACGAGGTCCGCAAGGTCTACGAACCGATCGACATCGTGGCGGTGGATGCGGCCCAGGGGCGGTTCGAGATCCGCAACAAGCGGGTCTACCGGGATACGCGTGACCTCACCTGTCGGTTCGAGGTCACGCGGGATGGACGCGTGGTGCGGGCCGGTGTCGTCGAACTCCCCGACGTTCCGGCAGGCGGTACGGCACAGCTGACGGTGCCGGTCGCGGTCGACGGGGGCGGTGAGATCCACGCCCGGATCATGCTGGAGTTGGCGGAGCCGGCGGCCTGGGCGCCGGCGGGCCACGTCGTCGTCTGGGAGCAGCACGCCGTCCGCGCGGCGACTCCGGAAGCGCGTGAGGTCCCGGGCGCGGCG
>JBEAPQ010000410.1:0-6458 GCA_041164325.1 Planctomycetota bacterium
TGCACAGGCCCGATGCCGACGCTCCAGCGCACGAGGAGTCCCGAGGATGATCGACCCGGCGTTTCCCAACGCGTTCCGCGACGCCCTGCGAGGGGTCTGGGGACGCTGGCGCACCGATGGCGACGCGGTGCGTGGTCCTGGGGGTGCCGCCGTGCACTTTGCGCACCGTCACGAGTCGCTGAGTCCGGGACACGTCGACGTGGAGTTCCGCTGGGGCGGGGCGCGCAGCCTCTGGCCGCCGTTCCGCCGCGCGCCGCACGTTTCGCTCTGGGACTGCGTCGCCGGGCTCGGTGAGTCCAGCGAGGAACGCGCCCGCTTCGCCGCGAAGGTCTGGACCGGTTCGACAGGCGCAGCCTGCGTGGAAATGCTGAGTGGACACCGCGGCTGGTTCGCGGAGCACTCGTACGCGGGAGACCCGAACGGCTTCTCCGGCTGGCACGTGATCCACGCTCCACTCGTCGCCTACGGCAAGGGCGACGCGGCGGAGGTGCTGCAGGGCTGGTGCATGGACAACCCGATCCTGCCCCATCTCGTCCCAGCGCTCGCCGAAACGATCCCCGCAGAGGCAGGTCCCCACGGACTGAAGATCCTCCTCGGCGCGCAGGACGTCGCCGAAGTCCGCCTCGACGGAGAGCACCACGACGCGGGCTCCGCGGCCCTGCTCGCCCTTCCCTGGCCTCGGCTGGACCTACCCGGCTTCGTGCGCACCTACGCCGTGCTGCTCCATCGAGAACACTGAACGCGAAGCGTGGGGCGCGCACCGCGCGCCCGGATGCCGGAGGCGGGACTCGAACCCGCACTTGGAGTTACCCAAAGCGGATTTTGAATCCGCCGCGTCTGCCAATTCCGCCACTCCGGCGTGGGGCGGGGAGCCTAGCGGGGCTGGTCGGTGAGTGCCAGCGTCGGCAGATCGGGTGCGTCCGCCCAATCAGGCCGCAGTCGCAGAGCCAGGCGGCGCGCGCGGGCCGCTCGCTCTGCGCAGCCGATCCGGTCCTCGAGATGGGCGACCAGGAGCAGTCCCCCATCGACCGGAAAGGCGCGGAGCACGTCCTCTGGACGCAGGGCCTTCGGGTGCCTCTCGATCTCGACCAGCGCACGCCGCAGCGCACGCTCGTCCCCGACGCGTGCCCATGCCGCAAGCGCACCGCGGAGGTCCCCGTGCGCCGCCCGGGCATCGCCGAGCAGGAGCCCGACGGCTGCGTCGTCGGGCCGCAGGAGCGCGCACTCTTCCGCCGCGCGGAGCGCACGTTCGAACCGTCCGTGACGAAGGGCCTGCTCGGCGCAACGCGCGAGGTCGTCGGCCAGTCGATCGGACTCGGACAGCCGTGCGTGGGGCGCCACCGCCTCCAGGATGAGGCGCTGCGTTCCGACGGCCGCCTCCGCTTCCATGAGCTCATGTTCCGCACGGCGCCGCGCCTGGAGGAGCGAGAGATCGTGGGGAAAACCAGCGAGACCCGCCTCGATCTGCCGCAGCCGCTCGGCCGGGACCACTTCGTCGAGCTGCTCCATGGCCTCGACGTGGAGATGGAGCGCGATCAGCTGGAGTCGCTCGGGAAGCGACGCCCGGGGGACGGCATCCAGGAGGCGGGACGCTTCACCGGCCTCCCCGCGCCGCAGCGCCAAACGGGCGCGTGCGCACGCTGCGTGGGCGTCGGCCCAGGGCAGGGTCGTCGGCCACGGCGCGCGAGATCGAGCGGCCCGCGCGAGCAGGGTCTCCGCCTCGGCATCGCGTCCTTCGGCAACCGCCTCGAGACCATCCACGAGCTGACGGAGTCGCAACGCACCCCGGAGCGCCGCCACCCTCTGGCGCATCCCGCGAATCGACACGAAGGCCGTCCCGACCAGCAGGAGGTTGAGGACCAGCAGGCGACCGCCCGGCGACGCGAAGACCGGAGCGAGGACCCCTTCGATCGTCCGGAGTCCCACCACGGCAAGCGCGGTGATCGGCGTCAGCACGACCACGGCAGCCAGCACCGGCAGCACCACCCAGAGCGCGCGTGCCCTGGCGGAGCGCGGCCAGAGCGCGCGAACCCATCCGAGCCGCTTCGCACGCCTCGGGTCAGCCATGGATCTCCCCTCCGGGTGGCCCCTCGGCCGGCGATCGGGACGACGGCTCGGGACCCGGACTGGGAAGCGTCCGCCCAGGAACGTCGAGGATGTGCAGAGCTCGGGCGATCTGGAGGAGCACTTCGGAGTCCGTCTCGTGGGCGCGGATCGTCGTCAGCGCCGCCCGCGCCTGCATCGTTCCGATCGCTCCGAGGACGCGGACCACCATCGCACGTCGGTGCACGCCCCGCCGGCGCGAGCCCGGGTTCAAGCGCCCGAGCAGTCCGCGCTCGAGGCATGTGTCGCGGAGGATCGGCACCCCGACGTCTCCGATCGCAGCGAGGGCCGCGATGACGTCGGCGTCCAGCTCGGTCGGGTGCGCGCCGAAGCACGCGCAGAGCGGCCGAACCGCAGCGGGCCCCGCCATGACCAACCGACGGCGCACGGCTTGCCGGACATCGGACGCCTGCTCCGCATCCGCGAACGCCAACACCAGGGGACCCAGTGCATGCTCTCCGAACCGATCCAGGAGCCGCTCGGCGACGGCCGACCGCTCCGGGTCCACCAGTGCCAGGACGAGCTCCGTGCAGAGCGAGCGCGCGGCACCGCGTCGCGTCAACAACCCTTCGAGAGCCAACGGCGCACGTGCGGTCGGGATGGCGCGCAGCACCGCGCGGTCCCGTACGAATCCACCGTCCGGCAGCAGGATCTCGAACGCGAAGTGCTCCTCCGGCAGTGCAGCCAGGAACGGAACGAGCACGTGCTCGGGGAGCTCGTTGCAGCGCTGCACCACATCGACCAGCGGCACTGCATCCAAGACCCGGTCGAGCAGCGTGACATCGGCCAGCGCGAGATGGACATCGATGAGCACGTGACGGACGCGCCGATCGGAGTTCGCGAGCTGGACCGAGAGTCCGTCCACGCCACGCACGCCCAGCGCCGAGAGCAGGAAACGCAGCTCCTCGGCAGGAAACGGTGTCATTCCACGTCCCGCTTCCAGGAGGGCCGGGCCGATCGCCGGACCGAGCGCCGCGACGAGCGACGCGAGGTGCGCTCGATCTCCGCCCTCCAGGGCCGCCCGCAGCAGACTCGGCGCCGCACCGGCGCCGAGCGCCGCCACGTCCTCGACGTGATGTGGACCGGGTGCCGCGCACAGGCGCTTCACGTGATCTGGGTCTGCGCGGATTCCATTCCACAGCGACTCGAGATCTTCCAACCGTCGGAGCTCGATGGGGCCGGGCCCGGCCACCACGGGAGCCGCGCGCGCCGCGACCGAAACGGCACGGAACGCGCCACTCGCAGCGGAGCGTGGTTTGGGCCCAGGCCCGGACTGCGTGGCGCCGTCGGCCGTCTGCTGGAGCGCGACCCGCAGCCCCTCCTCGTTGCGGGGCGACCCGAGGCCGCCGAGACGCCGGAGAGCAAGGTGCTCGGCATGGGCCTCACCGGAGCGTCCGAGGGCCGTCAGCACCTGCGCACGCGCGAGCCGAAGCGAGGGGCGGGCGGGAAACGAGAGGAGCGCCTGCTCCAGTCGAGGGAGCGCCGCGCTCCACTGCTTGTCTTCCGCCAGCGCGAGACCGAACGCGAGATCTCCGAGAGCCTGCGCCTCCTGGAAAGCACGCACGCGCGCCCGGAGGCGGAGCACGACCCAACCGCCGAGCAGCCCCAGGGCCGCGAGGCAGGCCAACTCCAGCAGGGCCGGCTCCTCCGCGAGGCGCTCGAACAAGCCGGGCCGCGGCCCGGCCTGCTGCGGCTCCGTCCTGGCGAACCACGCCGATGCTGTGTCGATCCACGGCAACGGGTGGAATCCTAAGTCACGAGGAGGGAGCCAGGCAGCCCGCGTCAGACCAGCGAGGCTCCGAACCGCTCCATCGCCAGCGCCACGAGCTCGTCCAACAGCGCCGGGAAACCCATGCCCTCGGCGGCCGCCGAACGGGGCAGCAGGCTCATGGGCGTCATCCCGGGGAGCGAATTGAGCTCCAACACCCTCGGCCCATCCTCCGTCACGATCATGTCGGTGCGCGATACGCCGTCACAGCCGAGCACGACGTGGCAGCGCAGCGCCAGGTCCTGGACCGCCCGGATCCCGTCCTCGTCGAGGCCCCTCGGAGGCACGACTTCCTCGGTCCGTCCAGGTTCGTACTTGGCGGCCACATCGAAGAACGCACCCGCTCGGACGTAGATGCCGACGGGCAGCAGAGCCCGCAGAGCACCGCGCCGATTGCCGATCACCGGGACGCTGATCTCCTCACCGACCAGTCCTTCTTCGATCACGATCCGTTCGGCTCGGACATGCTCGGACAAGAACGCCCGCAGCGCATCCGCATCCCCGCACCGCGCCACGCCGTAGCTGCTCCCGGACACATCGACCTTCGCGAAGCACGGGAAACCAACCGCCCCGCGCACGTGCTGCACGAGCGCCTCCGTCTCGACCTGACCGCGGGGCGGTGCCCCGGTCCATCCGCACGCCATCGGCACGTCGTGCGCGAGGAGGCATTCGCGTGTCCTCGCCTTGTCCATCGCCACCGCCGAAGCAGCAGGTCCCGAACCGACGTAGGGGAGCCGGTGCAGGTCCAACATGCCCTGCAGCCGACCGTCCTCACCGAACGCGCCGTGCAGGGCGGGGAAGACGCACCGGATGCCGCGCTCGAGCAGTCGACAGACCCCAACTCCCGGAAGGACTCCCGCCCCGTGGGCAGACGCGCCGAACGGAGTCGGCTCCGCCGCGTCGACCGCAGCGTCCGGGACGTGCCACGCCCCATCACGGTCCCAGTACACCGGCCACACGCGATAGCGCCCGCGGTCGAGCGCCCGGAACACCTCCGTCGCCGACCGGATCGAGACATCGTGTTCCGAGGAGGGACCACCTCCGATCACCGCGAGATCCATCATCAAGCACCGCCCGCGCCCGAGAACTGGGCCGCAGGCGGCAGGATACGAGGCAGCCGGGCGCCGGAAAGCGGTGCGCTCCAGGAAGTCGCGGACCGAGGTCCCGACGCTCGGAGGCCGCGCCCGCAGCACCATCGAGCGCCGCGTGCACGCGCCCCTCGCCCTTGCGTGTCAGTCGGCCGCGGCCGACTTCTCCTCACTCATCGCCTCGAGCAGGCCGTCGACGAGCTGCACCAGCAGTGCGTGCTGCTTCTCGAGCGCGATGACCCGCCGCATGATCCGGTCGACGACCGGAGGCATCACGGCCTCGACCGTGAAGTTCTTGATCATCTGCAGGGTCTCGAACCGTTCCGAGCTCGGTTCCGCGTGGAACTGGTAGTGGAACTCGTCGTTCAGCGCCTTGTCGACGAACGCCTTGACCTCGCGCGTGAGGTCTTCGTCGACCTGCTTGTTGTGCGTGATCTTGAACGCCTCCACCTTGTAGCGGTGGAGCAGATCGTGGAACTGCTTCTTCACGTCGGGTCCTCTCGGGTCTTGCGGGAGAACCGGGCCTCGGCGGCCCGGGAACCCCTCCCCAACGCACGATCCTGCCCGTTGCTTTCGCCGTTCGTGAGATGAGTCTCACGTGCGGGGGCGCCCGAGCGACCCGCGCGCGCCCGGGAGCCGCATGCACCCGTCGGAGGACCTCGTGCGGTCCGGCCCGTTCGGCAGCCCGATTCCAGCCTGGGGCTGTGCAGCCCTGCGAAGGGAACGGCTGTCGCGACCCCTGACGAGATCGGTCTACGGGCTGCGAAGCGCTCGCGCGGCGGCCGCCCCGCGCTGCGGCCGCTCCGCGCTGCGGAAGGGTGCGTGACGAGGTCTCGTCACGCACTCTCTCAACCGTCGAAGCGCGCGACGGCCAGGCAGGTGTTGTGCCCGCCGAAGCCCAGCGAGTTGCTGAAGGCCACGTCGATCTGCACTTCGCGCGCCGTGTTCGGCACGTAGTCGAGATCGCAGTTCGGGTCCGGCGTCTCGTAGTTGATCGTCGGAGGCACCTTGCCTTCGGTGATGGCCAGCGACGTGAACACGAGCTCGATCGCACCCGACGCCCCGAGGAGGTGCCCCGTCATGGACTTCGTCGACGACACGTGGATCTTCCGCGCGTGCTCGCCGAGGACCGCCTTCAGGGCCAGCGTCTCGATCTTGTCGTTGAGTTCGGTGCTGGTGCCGTGCGCGTTGACGTAGGTCACGCGCTCATGATCGATCCCGGTGTCGGCCAGCGCTTGGCGGATGGCACGGATCGCACCGCCGCCGCCGTCTTCGGGCGCGGTGATGTGGAACGCATCGTCCGTGGACCCATAGCCGACGACCTCCGCGTAGATCTTGGCGCCACGGGCGCGCGCGTGCTCGAGCTCCTCGAGGATCAGCACGCCCGCACCTTCGCCCATCACGAAGCCATCGCGGTCGGCATCGAAGGGCCGCGACGCCCTCTCCGGCGCATCGTTGCGGGACGACAGCGCTTTGAGGGAGCAGAACCCGGCCAGGCT
>JBEAPQ010000411.1:0-6291 GCA_041164325.1 Planctomycetota bacterium
TGTCGGCGCTGGCGATCGGCCTCGGCCTGGTCCAGTACCAGGACGCGGCGGACCAGCTGCGTGAACTGCTCGAGGACAAGAAGAACGTCGACGAGCTCGCGGGCTACATCTGCATCGGCCTCGCGCTGATGAACGACCAGAAGTCCCTCCAGGCCATCCAGGATCTGGTCAAGACCTCGGTCCGTCGTCCCTCCCGTCTGCAGCAGGCGGCGATCGCTCTCGGCAAGCTCGGTGACAAGAGCGCCGCCGAGACGCTCGTCACGCTGATGACCGAAGGCGACCAGAACCTCGCGAAGATGTCGGCGATCGCCTCGGCGCTCGGCTTCATCGGTGACCGCCGGACGATCGACCCGCTGACCAAGATGCTCTTCGATGAGGGGCTGACGGACATCAGCCGCGCGTTCGCCGCGGTGGCGCTCGGCGGCGTGGCCGACAAGGAGATGCTGCCTTGGAACAGCAAGATCGGCATCAACATGAACTACCGCGCGTCGGTGGAAACCCTGACCAACCAGGTCAGCGGGATCCTCGACATCCTGTGATCGGCTTCGGCTGAACACAGTTGCGGCCGGGGCCTTCGGGCCCCCTCGACAGGCCGGGTCGGCGCATGCCGACCCGGCCTGTTTCGTTCGGGTTCCAGGGCACGGACACGTCGCCGGACGGCCGCGGCTCTCCCATCCGCAGCGAAGGCGTGCCCACGGGGTTCACCGACGCACGGAGCCGACCGGACGGAAGCTCAGCATCCCCGTCGCGATCGTCGATCGACGCCCGCCCGCAACGCGCATCGACTCCGGGCCGCGGAGCCGAGCCAGCATCCGGGGCGCCTGCCTAGATCCGCAGCCCGAGCCGCAGGGCTCCCAACCCGAACAGCCCGACGCAGAGCCCAGCACACGCGGCCAGCATCCCGTTCCGAAGGCCCGCCGCTTCGGCCCCGCGGGCGGCCTCGAGTTCGCTGCGTGCCTGCCCGACGCGCTGTTCGAGCGCCCCGCGGAGCGACGGGTCGGCTCCGAGCCGCAGGGCATCCTCGTACTCGAGCACGGCGCCCGCCACGTCGTGGAGCCTCCAGCGAGCGTCCCCGACCGCGAAGCGCAGGTAGGCCGACGCTGTCCGCGCCGACTGCGCCAGGGCGAGCACCTGCTCCGGGGCTCCCTCCGCCGACGCGGCGTACAGCGCCTCGGACATGCCCTCCGGGTCGCGGTCACCGACGCAGCGCGTCAACTCCGCACGATCGAGACCCCGCGCCAGCGACGCGTCCTGGACACGGTCGAGGAAGGGGCGGTCGTCGGTCAGCGCCGGCGCCGCGTCCGGGCCGAACGTCCTCCAGGATGCCGGCCTGCGGAGCTCGCCCAGCATCGCCACGAGCGTCGGGTCCTCCCCATCGATCGGAGCGGCAGCGAAGTCTGCGGGTTCCACCGGAGTCCCTCGCCGCGCGACGAGCACGAAGTTGCGCGATGCGGGAATGCGGAAGGCCGACGCGTTGCCGAAGACCTGTGCCATCGTCGCCCCCAGGACCTCGACGACGGGATCGTCGAAGTTCCGCCCGCCCGCGTTCACCTGGACCACTCCGCCCGGCGCGAGCCGCTCTGCAACGGCGCGGAAGAACTCGACGCTCGCCACGTGCGCCGGCACGTAGACCTGGCGCTCGTAGGCGTCGACCAGAACGACATCCCAGGATCCCGTTGTGCGTTCGATGAACACCCGCGCGTCCAAGCCTGCGTAGACGGCACCCGCACCGTCGAACGCCCCGAAGTGCGCGCGGCCGAGCGCGGTGACGGCGGGGTCCAGCTCGACCGAATCGAGGACACACCCGGGGAACACGTGCCGGAAGACCCGCTCGAACGTCCCGGCGGCCGCGCCGAGCGAGAGCACGCGAAGCGGCCTGTCCTCACGAGGCAAGCCGAGCCCCAGAGCCGCCGCAGGATGCCAGTCGTAGTAGCGCCCTCCGGTCCAAGGGGTGCCATCGACCCGCACCGAGTGGAACGAGTCCAACCCCTCGTTGATCTTCAGCTCGACGGTGCCCGCTGCGCCGGCCGCACCGTCGCGGCGGACGACCTGGAGGTACTGGTAAGGGCTCTCCACTTCGGCCAGCAGGCGCGATCCCTCGGCCGGCGCGCGGAGCGGCCCCCCGGCGAACAGCGACGCGGCCAGCGGAAGGAGCAGCCACGCGGCGCGCGAAGGCCTCCAACGCAGCAGCAGGGCCGCGCCGACCAGGAGCGCCGCACAGATCCAGACGGTCGCGCGGCTCCCGAGCCCGGGGATCAGCGCGTGGGTCGTCGCAAACGTCCCCACCAGGCTTCCGAGGGTGCCCCAGGTCGCGACGAGCCCACTGGCCCGGCCGACCCCGACACCGCTGTGGACGAGGCCCGTCACGAGGAGAGGTGTGGCCGTTCCAGCCAACAGCACAGGGGGCGCAAACGCGACGAGGGTGGCCGCGAGCGACCCGCGCACCAGGACCTCGGTGGCCCGGTCCAACGGCAGGTCGGCCGGGAGGAGAAGGCCCCCGATCGCAGGAGCGGCCATCGGGACGACCGCCGTGAAGCCACCCGCACAGAGCAGAGCTGTGGACAGGCGGGGAACGCAGGACGCTCCCGAGGCCAGGCGGCCGCCCAGCCACGCCCCAGCTGCGAGCGCGACCAGCATGACGCCGATCACATTCGTCCAGACGAAGGCCGAGTCACCGAACTGGGGAGCGAACAGCCGGACTGCTGCCAACTCGAGCGACATGACCGCGAATCCGGTCAGCGTGGCGACCGCGCCTCCTTGCAGCGAGTGCATGGCGCACATCGTGCCACAGGCGACCCGGCCCTGTCTCGGCGCCTCAGTCCGTCGGTCCGACAGTTCGCGTGAGCCGGCGACGGAGTGTCGTCACGGGCTACCCCGCGGCCGAACCGCGAGCGACGCAGGGCGTCTGCTGGTGGATTCCCGAACTCCTCGGCGCGGCGCGACCCTGCAATGGGTCACCCGGCGCGCACCGCCGACCTCACTTCTGCTCGACGACCGTCGCGAACGACGCGCTGAAGACCCAGCTCGGGTCGAAGTTCTCGAGCATCTGGTCGACCATGAAGTTGAAGTTCCGGTCGCGCTTCTCCTTGAAGAGCACGCCGTTCACTTCGACCGTGAACTCCTTGCTCAGGTCGACGATGTCGTCGTTCAGCAGCAGCGAGAAGTCGCTGACGCCACGCGATTCGACCTTGATCCGATTGGCCTCCTTGTCGGCCTCGATCACGAAGCGCGGCATCTCGTCCGCCGGCTTGCCGAGCAGCGACTCGGTCTTGCCGAGGCGGACCCAGTAGGCGTCGTTGAACGCGTCATGGTTCGGCTCGAGGACGATCTTGGTCGGCGTCAGGTTGCGGCGCACCTCAGCCACCCACGCGTCGATCTCCGCCTGGCTCTCCGCGAACGGGTAGGCGCCCTGGGCCTCGATGACCTTGCAGCCCTCCACGCCGCCGGCGTTGAGAGCCTTGGCCAGCGCGTCGCACGCGTCCTTGGTCTCGGCCGACGACACCAGCAGGATCGGCACTCCGTAGAGCGAACCCAGACGCAGTTCCTTGGTGATGTCGGTCGGCCGCCGCAGGATCAGTCCCGCGAAGCGGTTCGGGAAGTAGCTCGCCAACCGGATCGCGAACGCCGAGGACCCGTCCCCCGCATCGAGCAGCAGGCGCTCGCGGTCGACGTGGAACTCACGCTGCACGACACCCGCCGCACCGAGCACGGCGGAGAGCCGCGCCACTTCCTCGGCCTCGGCGGTCGGCTTCGAGAAGTCGGGCTGCGAGTCCAGCTCGAGACCGGCATCCAGCTCGGGCAGCATCACAACCGTGTCTTCGCCGAGCGTGCTGCCGGCCCAGGTGGCCGCATAGTGATCCTTCGGATCGACCCAACGCGACTTCGCCTGGTCGAAGCCGGGCAGACAGAGCACGGTGCGGTAGGCCTGCGCCGCGTCGTAGCGCTTCGGAAGCATCACCGAGTAGCCGGGCTGGCCGTCCGAGCTGGAGACGGTCTTCAGCACCCCGCTCGCGGACTGGCGCTCGTAGGGGAAGGCGCCCGCGAACACCGCTCGGATGTCGACGCTGCTCGCCATCGGGTCGGCCTTGCGGCTCTTCGCGTCCCAGTCCTTCAGGAACGCCTCGCGGGCCTTCTGGAGCTTGGAGTTCGCCGACCGACGCGCCTTCGGGGTGTCCGCATCGAACTCGTACTTCATCCAGGCGTCGAACCACTCGGCAGCCTTTCGGTTGAGGGTCTTCACGTCTGCCGAGCTCAGGATCTGTGGCTCCTGGGCCGCAGCGGGCGACGCGAGAGCGCCGAGGCTCAGCGCGGCGACGAGGAGGGGACGGAGCAGGGTCGATTCTTGCATCACGGTTCGACGTCTTGGCGAGGAACAGCCCGCGGGCTGCGCCTGGATTTCCGGGGTCTGGATCAGGGCGTGTCGCCCAGGCTAGCGCAGTGTCGGTGCGCTGTCATGGACGGCTGCGCACCCGGGCTGCGCCGGGGACAGGGCGGTCAGCCGAGCAGGACCTGCCGGCTTCCGGGGACCACGCGGCCCACGCGGTAGGCGGCCTCGCCGCGGGCTGCGAGATCGTCGAGCACCCGCCCGGCCTCGGGTTCCGCCACGAAGAGGACCATGCCGAATCCCATGTTGAAGACCCGGTAGGCTTCTTCGGGGGCCACGTTGCCCGCCTCGACGATCAGATCGAAGATCGGCACGCGAGGCATCGCCGCCCGGTCGATCTCGACCGAGAGGTCCGCCGGCAGGATGCGCGGGACGTTGTCCGGCAGCCCACCGCCGGTGATGTGCGCCATTCCGTGGACCAGCCCCTGCTCGAGCAGCGGCCAGACCGCCGGGAGGTAGGTCCGATGCGGAACCAGGAGTGCCTCGGCGATGCTCGCGCCGCCGAGAACTTCCGGCCGGGCGTCGAGCTGGAGACCTGCGTCCTCGAACAGGGCCTTCCGTGCCAACGAATAGCCGTTGGTGTGCAGGCCCGAAGACGGCAGGGCGATGGCGACGTCACCGGCACCGATCCGGGTCCCGTCGAGCAGACGCTCCCGGGCCACGCAGCCGACGATCGTGCCGGCGATGTCCATCTCACCCGGCCGGTAGACGCCCGGCATCTCTGCCGTCTCCCCCCCGAGCAGCGCACAGCCGTTCGCCCGGCAGGCCTCGGCGAGGCCCAGGATGACCTCGGTCACCGCCTCGGGGACCATGCGATCCACGGCGATGTAGTCGAGGAAGAACAGGGGGCGCGCACCCTGCACGAGGATGTCGCCGACGCAGTGGTTGACGAGGTCATGCCCGACACCACGCAGCATCCCGGCGGCCTGCGCGACCTTCACCTTCGTGCCGACCCCGTCGGTCGAGGCCACGAGCAGCTGGCCGTCCGCGCCCGCCCGCGACGGGTCGAAGAGCCCGCCGAACAGGCCCACGTCCCCGACGACGCCGTCGGTGTAGGTGCTGCGGATGGCGTCTCGTGCGTCCTGGACGGCGCGGTACTTGGCGTCGATGTCCACGCCTGCGGCGCGGTAGGAAGACGGCTGCTGGGTCAACGGGTGTCTCCGTCGGGGAATGCTCGGCGCAGCGCGTCCAGCACGGCACGGCTGCTCTCGAAGGCGATCTCGTTGGGCAACTGCGCCAGCTCGAAGAACCGCGCGTCGTCGGCATCATCGGCCGCGCGGAGGTCCGCGGCAATGGCGCGTCCCGGGCTCTCCAACGGGCGGGCCAGGAAGCTGACCGCATTGACGATCTTGCGCGGGTCGTCGCGCGTGTGGGCGACGTGCAGCACGCGCTCCACCTCGATCCGGAGGCCGGTCTCTTCGAAGGTCTCGCGGGCAGCTGTCTCTTCCAGACTCTCCCCGTGCTCCTGGAAACCACCCGGGAAGCCCCAGGCGCCACGGTAGGGCTGGATCGCGCGCCGGATCAGGAGGACCCGTCCTGCATGGACCACGACCGCCACCGCAGCCGACGACGTGGCGCGGAAATGGACGTAGCCACAGCCAGGGCACACCCGGCGCACGCGCCCGTAGGCCTCGCGGTCGACGGCCGCGACGCCACAGCGCGGGCAGAAGCCGATCTCGTCGGACAGCATCCGGCGCAGTGCACCACGGCAGACCCGCGCACGCGAGCCCCTTCCCGAGACCGCGCGCCGTGCACAGCGGCTCGCGCCGTCGCGCCGAGCCCGGGAACGGAGCGAACGATGGCCCCCCGAGGACGCAGAACGCCCGTTGCGTCACCTGCCTGCGCGGCGCATCCTGACCCCCCGGTTCGGAGTTCCGGCGCGACGGTCCTCCCGCCCCGCGCCATGA
>JBEAPQ010000412.1:0-2533 GCA_041164325.1 Planctomycetota bacterium
TCGACCCCGAGGATCTGGGCTACAAGCTGTCGCAGGTGAGGGAGTTCGTCGGCCTGCCCGAGACCGTGAGCAACCGCGACACCTTCCGGCTCGCCACGACGGTCCCGCGACTCATCGGCAAGGCGGCCGAGCTCGGTGGCGTTGACACCGTGACCCGTGCCTTCGACTGGGTGGACGACAACATTCCCCTCGTTGTCGCCCCACTGCCTGGAGCGGCCATGACCCGCGAGCAGCGGAAGGAGACAGGCTTCGACCCTGCCGGCCTCCGCACGGCGTCCGACGACCCGAACGCGCTCGTCGCGCTGTCCCGAGATGTGGCGGTCGGGCGTGGCCTCGGCGACGAGTTCCGCGACTCCCCGGCGGTCGCGAGCCAGATGGCCGAGGCCTACGGCGACGAGGACGCGGCCTGGATCGCAGGCACCATCGCCTCGATGGCTCTCCCGGCCGGTCCCGGCACGGCGGCGCGGATCGGGCGGCGCGTGGCCACCCCGTTCCTGAGGGGCGGCGGCGACGCGCTCATCAAGTTCGCGGACGCGCGCAACTACCGCGTGTTCGACGCCGTGGCGGACTACGTCGCGGCCTTGTCCGACACCCCGGCCGCAGACTCCCGCCTCGTGCGGCGCGTGGCCGAGCAGGCCGTGACGGCGGATGGAATCCTCACCGAGGCCCAGAAGGCGGACGCCATCGCCGCGATCCGCGAGGCCCCCGAGGTCAACACCCCGGAGGGCCTGGCGCGTGTCATCGGCGGCGCGGTCGGTGAGCCCGTCGGCCGTCAGGTTCTGCTTCCGTCCGACGCCCCGACGAAGGGGCGGATGCTCACGCGCATCGTGCGGAACGTCCCCGACTCCTACACGATGGTGACGGACACCATCGCGGCGCCGACCAAGCTGGCCCCCGAGATCAAGCGGCTCACGGATGAAGCCGTGCGTCGAGTGTTCCAGCGCAACGAGGCCCAGGTCGTGGAGGGGCTCGCGGACCTCGGCCGTCGTGCTCGTGATGAGCTCGGCGATGCGCCACTCGGTCAGCGACTCATCGACCTGGCGGAGCAGGCGGAGCGGCTCGGCCTCGAGGACGCGGAAGCCGCCGCTCGCTTCGCGCGGTCGGCCCCGGTGCGCAACGCGCTCGCCGACTTCGCACGAGCGCACTCGGACACGCCCCCCGACTCCTTCGTCGCGCTGTTCTACCGCTCGACGCCGAAGGAGATCGCGCAGAAGTTCGCCGGCAGTGGCGCAGAGACGCCCGTGACCAGGCTGGGGAGGTACGACTCCTGGGACGATGTGCCGCCGCAGGACCTACGCCTTGCGCTGGAGCAGGTCCGAGCGGCGAACGCGAGGCACTACGGCCGCGGCGCGTCACGCTCGGCCTTCGAGCTGTCCGAGCTTCAGCAGTACGTCAGCCGAGCGGACAACCCGAAGCTGCTCGACTCCCGCATCTCTCGCCGCGTCCGAGCCGTGGGCGGCAAGCTCGCGGAGCGCGCGCCGCTGTCCGTCGAGCGGGCCATCGAGGACATTCGGGGCGTGGCGTCGAGCACGTACCGCCAGGCCGGGGAGCTGCTCGCCGGCCTGGCGAAGGAGCTCGGCAGCGTTGAGAAGGCGCTCGACGAGATGGTGACGCTCGCGGCCAGGGACTTGACGCCCGAGACCGTCTGGAAACAGGTGCTCGGCTCCATCTACCAGAAGGACCCCGCGACCCTCTGGCCCCGCGTCGAGGCCCTCTTCGATGGTGACGTGCCGATGGTGACGGTCCAGGGGCTCATCGATGTGGACAAGGCGCTCGTCGCGCAACGGCTGGTCGGTTCCGGCTGGGACCGGCTGACGAACGCGAGCTTCGTGTCGAGCACCCTGAGCAAGAGCAACGCAGAGAAGGCGCTGCTCAAGGTCTACATCGAAGAGGGGATGAGGAAGGCAGCCGCCCGCCTCGGGCGCGAGTTCGAGGGCGTCACGGCTGGCCTCACGAACCCGAGCGGCGAGCTCGAGCTGCTCCGCGGGCTCGATGGCCCGACGGCCCGCGCCGGCAGCGCGCTCCCGACGCCAGGCCCAGCAGGGACCGAGGCCGCCCGCTTCTTCGACGACAACATCACCCGGCACTACGACGTGGCGGCCTCCGACTTTGAGCGGAAGCTCGCGGAGAACGGCGAAGAGTTCGCCGCGCTGCTCGACTCTGTCCCCGTCAAGGAGCGCGCCGGCTGGGGCCAGTTCGCGAAGGACCTCGTGACGGACGGGGCGCGGTTCGCGCGGAACGTCATCTACGGCACGCGCTACGGGTACGGCCTGCCGAACCTGCCGCTCGTGCTCGGGCGCCTGGTCGAGGCCCCGATCCTCAGCGTGCTCACCATCGGCCTCGACAGGACGGCGGCAGCCCTCGCCCAGGCCGGCCGGCGGCTCAACCCGTCGGCGTGGAAAGCGCGGCGCTACGGTGGCGTCATCGAGGCCCCGGACGGTGTGGTCTACACGGGCGACGACATCACCAAGCTCCTCGACGTGTACGGCCTCGGGGCATCCGCCATCGACACAGAGCGCGTGGGCTCTCTCGC
>JBEAPQ010000413.1:0-12452 GCA_041164325.1 Planctomycetota bacterium
TCGGCATCATGTGGGACCCGACCGGTGGCGGCAACTACGCGACGCTGAACACCGACGCGGTCGAGAACGTCATCTTCGAGGCCTACGTCTACTTCAACGCCATGCCGGAACCGGCGGGCGAATACGAGAGCTTCTCGATCGGCGTCCAGGGCACCTGCGACACCTTCGGCAACCACCCCGGCTTCGCGAACAGCGGCAACCCCGCTGCCACGGCGAATGCCTACGGCGGCTCCGGCATCGCGGTGATCTACCAGAACGACGAGTTCGGCGGGAACCTCTACCTCGTCGACGCGAACGACATGGGCTGGGGTGCGACGGCTGCGACGCCGGAGCGCGTCCTCGGTCAGATCGCGGTCACGGCCGGCGTCAACGACGGCTGGCAGCGCCTGCGCATCCGCGCCGGCAAGGGCTTCGCCGAAGTGCGCTTCGGCGGCACGCTCGGCGCCGACGACGGCGACCAGCTCACGGGCGACACGACGATGGGTTCGCCGGGCGGCATCTACATGGCCTACCGCGAGTTCCTCGTCCAGAACGGCACGGCCAACCCGCCGATCCTCGACTTCCTGCTGATCAGCGAAGGCACGGCGGACGTCAACTACAAGTACGACGCCACGCCGAACTCGGTCGGCACGCCGACCATGGACCCGAACTCGTTCCCGACGATCGGCAACGCGACGTTCGGCCTCGACCTCGCGAACCTCGCCCCGAGCTCGCCGACGGCGATGCTGATCGGCGCGTTCGAACTCCCGACGCCGATCAACCTCGAGCTGTTCGGCGCCCAGGCTGGTAGCCGGATCTACGTCAACTCGTTCCTGAGCGCGACGGTCAACGCCGACCCGAGCGGCAACGCGGCGTTCGGCGTGCCGATCCCGAACAACCCGGCGTTCGCCGGCGCGACGCTGCTGTTCCAGGCGCTGAACATCGACCTCGCGATCACGGGCGGCCTCGCGCAGGCCCGCGTCCTCGAGGTCACCCTCGGCAACTGATCGTTGTCCGAGCAGGTCTGCTGGCTCTGCCCGGCAGCCACGCGAGGCGAGCTCCCGCCGGGCTCGCCTCGCGCTCGTTACCGGGGATGGGTTGCAGCCAGCTGCGCGTTCGCCGAGGCTCCGAGGCGCGTTCCCATCCACGGACCAGCCCCAACCCATGAACGTCCGCTTCGGCGACCGATCCGGCTTCGACGCCGTCACGGCCCGCGTCTACTTCAACCACGCGTCGATGAGCCCGCCCTCGCGGGCCGTGCGCTCGGCAGTCCTCGAGGCCGTCGACTCCTACGCGGCTGCCGGCGCGGGGGCTTGGATGCACTGGTCCGAACGCCGAGCCCAGCTCCGCGCACGCCTCGCGTCGCTGATCGGAGCGGCACACGCGGACGAGATCGCGCTCGTCCCCAACACGAGCTACGGAGTCATCGATATCGCAACGGCGGTCGACTGGCAGCCGGGTGAGCGGATCATCACGTGGTCGGGCGAGTTCCCGACCAACGTGACGCCGTGGCAGCAGGTCGCCGAACGCTTCGGGCTGGAGCTCGAGTTCCTCCCGGCGCCCCGCGTCCCGGCACCCGGGGAGGACTTCGACCTTTCTCCGCTGGCCGCCGCGCTGGGGCGCGGGGCACGCCTCGTCGCGGTCAGCGCCGTGCAGTTCCAGACGGGGCTGCGGATGCCCCTCGAGGCGATCGGCGCGCTCTGCGCCGAGCACGGCGCGCTGTTCTTCGTCGACGGCATCCAGGCGATCGGCGCCGTGCCGGTCGACGTCGACGCCGCCCGCATCGACTTCCTGGCCTGCGGCGGACACAAGTGGCTGATGGGGATCGAGGGAACCGGCTTCCTCTATGTGCGGACCGAGCGCGTGCCGGGGCTCCGCCCCCTGGTCAGCGGCTGGCTGAGCCACGAGGACGGCGCGGCGTTCCTGTTCGGGGCGCGCGACGAGCTGCGCTACGACCGG
The DNA here is from genome assembly GCA_041164325.1 of Planctomycetota bacterium. Taxonomy (GTDB): domain Bacteria; phylum Planctomycetota; class UBA1135; order UBA1135; family UBA2386; genus JAQCBR01. Next base: position 1,939 of record JBEAPQ010000413.1, read on the forward strand.
GCCCTCCGGTCGACCGCCCAGGTCTTCGACGTCGGCGTCACGAGTTCGACCGGCTTCGCCGCACTCGATGCCGCAACAGCCCCGCTGACGGCGCTGGGGCCCGCAGCGATCCACACCCACGTCCAGCCCATCCTGGACGTGCTGGAGAACGGCCTGCTCGACCTGGGTTTCCGGTCGGTCCGGGCAAAGGCCCCCGCATTCCGCTCCTGCATCCTGTCGGTGTTGCCGCCCGCCGACCTCGAGCTCGCGGCGTGCGCTCATGGCCTGGCGGAGCGCGGCATTGCTGTCGCGACTCCAGACGGCCACCTGCGCTTCTCCCCCCACTGGCCGAACGACACGGACCAGGCGGGCGAAGCACTCGAATCCCTCCGCGAGTGGATCGCGAACGGCCGTTCATGACGCCTCTTCCGCGGTCTCCCCGCCGCAGGGCTCCCATCTCTGGACCGTGCCTCACCGGCTCCCGGACCAAACCCCTATGCTGCGATTGGACGGAACTTCTGCCGCGCCGCCCCCGTCGGACGTTCCCGCACCAACACCGGCCGGAGGCTGCCCGCTTGGCGGTCAGCCTCGGCAGCATCCTGCATCCGGACCCATGAATCAGCTCCTCCTCCGTTGTGGCGTCGCCGCCTTCGCGGCCCTGGCCGCTGTCCCGGCGGCCGTCGTCGCCCAGACCACGAACCCACGTCCTGCGCCGCAGTGGCTGCTGAACGCGCTCGACCTCAACCAGGGCACGATCCAGGATCTGCAGATCCCGACCGAGCGTCGCACGTTCCAGTTCCAGGTCGAGCTGGGCGGCCGCCTGATCACGGCCGAGCTGGAGCCGAACGACATCCGGAGCCCGGGATTCGAACTCCTCGTCGACGACGGCAACTCGATCACCAAGCTCCCGACTCCCGCGTCGGTCACCTTCGTCGGTCGCGTCCTCGGAGTACCCGCAAGCCGGGTCGCTGGCTCGGTGGTCGAGGGGCGCCTCCGCGCGACCATCTCGCTCGACGCGCACGACCACGAACTCTGGGGCATCGAAGCGGTGCGTGAGTTCGACCTGACCGCCGGCGCCGCCGAACACGTCGTCTACACGACGCACGACGCGAACGTCCCCGGCATCACCTGTGGCACCGACCACACGAACTGGCAGCCGACCGGCAGCACCTCGGCCGAGAACAGCGTTCTGAAGCTCGCCGAGATCGCGATCGACTGCGACCTCGAGTACTTCCAGCGCAACGGCAGCAACGTGACGTCGACGCAGAACGCGGTCACCGCGCTGATGAACGCGATCGACGCGATCTACCAGCGCGACCTGGAGATCCAGTACACGGTCACGACGATCCTGGTTCGGACCGTCCGGACCTACACCAACACGAACATGGGCAACCTGCTCGGCGAGTTCCAGAATCGCTGGAACTCCCAGCACGGGAACATCCAGCGGGACCTCGCTCACCTGTTCACCGGCAAGGGCTCGTTCAGCGGCACGGTCGGGATCGCCTACCTCGGCGTCGTGTGCAACCTCGGCAGCGCCTACGGCGTCGACAAGGCGTTCTCGAGCTTTGCGACCAACGTCGGCCTGATCTGCCACGAGGCCGGCCACAACTGGAACGCCCCGCACTGCGACAGCTCGAACCCCTGCAACATCATGTGCGCCGGGCTCGGCGGCTGCAGCCGGACCCTCAACTCGTTCGCACCGGTCTCGATCAACACGATCGTCGGCTACAAGAACACACGGACCTGCCTCGGCAACGCGGTGCTCCCGCCAACCCTGTCGACGATCAGCCCGAACACGACGTCGGTTTCGCCGCGCCAGCTCGTCACGCTGACCGGCAACAACCTGAACGGTGTGACGGCGGTCAACATCGCCGGCCAGCAGGTCAACGCGTCCGTCCGGAGCAACACGCAGCTGACGTTCACCCCGCCGCTGCCGCCGGCCTTCGGCTCCTACCCGGTGTCGGTGACCAATGCAGCCGGCACCAGCAACGTGCTGCTGCTGAGCTACACGGCGTCGCCTGGCTTCTACAACGTCACCAACCAGTCCTTCCGGGGCGGAACGGTGTCGTTCTCGTTCGCAGGCGACCCCTTCGACATCTGGCTGATCCGGGCCGGCTTCAACGGCAACGCGACGTTCCCGTTCCTGGGCTTCGACGTGCTGCAGAGCGGCATCATGGTGACCCAGGGCGCGCTCAACTCGATCGGCCTCGGCTCCCTGCTCTACAACGTCCCGGCCAACATCAACATGGCTGGTGTCGTGATGTATTCGCAGGTCATCGAGGTCGAAGAGACCGCGCCGGCCTTCAACTACATCTCGACGCCGCGCCAGACGATCTTCCTGTTCTGATCGTCGCGAGAGCACGCGCTGGGGGCCGGCCATTCGCGGATGGCCGGCCCCCGCGCCGTTACGGGCGCGAGAGGGACGTCAGGACACCGAGCGCACCCAACCGACGATCTGCTCCGCGGACGCGGCCCCACTGGTGCGTGCCAGTTCCTGTCCCCGACGGAACACGATCATCGTCGGAATGGAACGGATGCCGTGCTGGGCGGCGATCCCCTGCTGCGCTTCGGTGTCGATCTTGACCAGGATGGCTTCGCCGACCAGCTGCTGTGCGGCCTGGACGAATTGAGGTGCCATCATCTGGCACGGCCCGCACCAGGACGCCCAGAAGTCGACGACGACCGGCAAGTCACTGCGCCCGACGAGGGCGGTGAACACGGCGGCGTCCACGTCGTGCGGCTCCCGATCCACCAGGTGCGCCCGACAGGACGAGCAGACAGGCACATCGCCGAGGCGCGTGCGCGGGATGCGGTTCAACGTGCCGCAGGCAGAGCAGGGAACGATCAGATGGTCGTGCATCGGGAACTCCTGGGTGCGACCCGGACCCGCAGACGAGTCTGCAGGTGACCGAGTGCTGGCACCAGGGTCGAAGACCCCGGGGGTTCCCAACGCCGGCCGGGGGGCAGTTCTTGCCCCCCAGCGCCGCTCACTTCACCGCTGGATGATCGGATCGGTGTAGGTCGTCACCGCGTTGGTCTGGATGTCGACCATCGCCGCCGCCCACGTGATCGTCAGGCCGGTCAGCTGGGCCCAGTTCGGCTGCTGCCAGGTGACGGTCCCGGTCGCCGGATCGACGAAGTTGATGAACGCGCCGATGTTCGACGCGACCGCGAGGGTCAGGCCGTCGGGGATCAGGTTCATGACGATGCCGTTGGCGGCATCCAGCGTGAACCCGTTCGAGCCGCCACCCGCGATCGACGCGAGCAGCAGGGCAGGGTCGTTCTGGTCCGACGCCGCGGTCAGGCTGAGGCGGATGCCTTGGCCGGTGCTCGTCAGGTCCTCGAGGACCGGGACCTTCATGCCGCGGGTGTAGACGTTGTTGAAGTCGTTCCCGAGGTTGTCGTCATCCTGCCAGATCACCTGGATGTCGCGGTTCTGGGTGACCGCAGCGTAGATGTCATCGCAGTCCGCGTTGCCGAACTGCAGGACCGAGCGCCACTGGAACGTCTGGCCGTCGTCCGTGCTGAACGCGAAGCCAGCGTCTTCGGGGAAGTTGCTGGTCTCGTTCGCGAAGACGATCGTGTCGCCGAACGAATCGACGTTGTAGATCGTCGTGTTGGTCGGCACGTCGATCAGCGTGATCTCCTGCTGGAGACCTGCTTCGAAGTCCGCACCGCCGTTGTAGTCGATGACGGCGTAGGTGTCGTTGTCGGTGTTGCCGGTGCCCTGGCGGTCATCCTTCCACTGCAGCGCGATGCGGCCAGCCGGGTGGGACGGCGTCGCGATCATGTGGAAGTTGAAGCCGTCGAGGTCGATCCCGACGGGCTCGGTGCTGACCCGCGTGCCGTCCACCCAGGTCAGGCCACCGTCGATCGAGCGACTCATGTAGACGTCGTCCTCACCGTTGCGACCGTCTTCCTGGAAGACGATCAGCGTGCTGCCCACAGCCGCGGACTTGGACTGGCGGTTGTTCGCCCAGGCGATTGGGCCCTGCTGGTTCGTGTGGTTGTATTCGGCGCCGAACGTCGCGCCCGCGTCGTTCGAGCAGCGCGAGTAGGTGTCGTTCCAGCGGCCGCTGGCCCCGAAGCCCCCGTTGACGCTGCCACGGTCGTCCTGCCAGTGCAGCACGAGGTTCGCGCCGTCGACCGCGATGCCCGGGAAGTCCGAGTCCACGGCGCCCGACGGGGTGCCGTCCATCCGGCGCTCTTCCGGGAAGACCAGCACGAGGTTGCCCTGCGCGTCGAACTCGACCGCCTGATAGAAGACGTCCTCCTGCGCGGAGGCAGCGCCGGTGCCGGCCGCGAACTGGTAGTCCGCCTCGAACAGCACGTGGCAACGGCCGGCCGACGCAGCGGCGATCGGGTCATCGACGTCGAGCAGCTGGTCGCCGGTCGACAGCGGCGCATCGATCCCGCTGGTCACGTTGATCGCCTGCCAGGTCTGGCCCTGGTCGTTCGATCCGAGCACCCAGCAGAAGTCGCGCTGCTGCGGATCGGGCAGTCCCTGCGAGTTGCGGTCCGCAGTGATGACGAGGAACACGTTGTGGCCGTCGGCCAGCAGGTCGAGGCCGACCGCGTCGAAGGTCTCGCCGGACAGCGAGTCGGCCGTCCAGACGTCGATCGCCGTCAGCGGGTTCCACGACCAGCCGCCGTCGGTCGAACGAGCGAATCGCAGCACGATGTCGGTGCTGCCAGGGGCCGCAAGATCCGGCCACGCGGTGTAGACGACGCGCGCTGTGTGCGCGAGGTTGCGCGCCGGGTCGGCCGGCAGCGCCTGCTTGGGGCTGGCGATCTGCCAGCCGGAGAAGCCGTAGATGCTCGTCGTGACGAGCCCACTGCTGAGCTGGACTTCAGGACGCGGTGCAAGATCCTGTGCTGTGAGCGCAGGTGTGAGCGCGACGGCCAGGGCAGCCGCGTGGAGGGTCGAGTGCAGGTTCATGATGGTGTCGAACTTGGGCGAGGAACCGCCCGGGTTTGGAGGGAAGGGGAAGAAGAGGGCGCCGTCAGGGCGCACGGTGACTCAGCGCGACTGGACGATGGGGTCGCTGTGGACCTGGCTCGGCGCGCCGGTCAGCAGGTCGATCTCGGCGACGGCGAACCAGATGTCGGCGTTCAACCAGGCCGAGAAGCGCGGGAAGTTCCACGTCGCCTCGTCGCCGAAGACCGTGCTGAGGAAGACGCCGGTGTTGCCGGCCATCGCCAGCGACAGCCCGTCTGCAACCAGGTTCAGGTAGAGGCCTTGGCTGGGATCGAGCGGCAACCCGTTCGGGAAGGGTCCTGCCAGCGAGCCGAGCAGCAGGGCGGGGTTGCCGTTCTCGGCGGCCGTGTGCATCCGGAGCACGAGGCCGCCGCCCGACGCGGTCCGATCCTCGAGGATCGGAACCTTGACGCCGGCCGTGTAGGCACGGTTGCGGAAGTTGTTGACGCCACCGTCATCCGCCCAGGTCACCTGGATGTCACGCTGCCGCGACACGGTGACGAACGGGTCGTCCGTGTCCGACGCCACACCGTTCTGCGCAACGAAGTCCGCAAAGGTGACGCCGCCGTCCACGCTGACTGCAACGTAGGCGCCATTGCCGCGCGCTTCGCTGGAGTCGTAGGTGATCGCGACGACGTCGCCAGCCGCAGCCACACACCGCGGGTAGTTGTTCCGCGGATCGGTGGTCACCTGGACCTCGACGTGGGCTCCGGCGAGGAAGTCCGCGCCTGCATTCCGATCCGCCACGAAGAAGACGTCGTTGTTGCCGTTGCCGCGACCGTTGCGGTCGTCGGCGTAGGCCACGTAGATCCGTCCATCGACGCAGGCGAAGTGCACCACGTCGGAGTCGATGCCCTGCGGGGACAGCGAAACGGTGACGTTGTCGGTCCACGTCTGCCCGGCGTCGTTCGAGAAGCTCAGGTAGACGTCGTCGTCGCTGAAGTTCCGATGGTCCTCCTGGAACACGTAGAGGTTGTTGCCATCGATCGCGGCCTTCGACTGGCGCATGTTCACCGGCTGCGTGCCGTTGAACTGCGTGTGATCGTGCTCGGGATCGAACGACGTGCCCGCATCCCGTGAGACCCGCGAATACGTGTTGTTGAGCGCGTTGTTGCCGAGCATGACCCGGTCGTCCTGCCATGAGCACAGGACCGTCGGGCCGTCCGCCACGACGCTCGGCCAATCGGCGTCGACCGTGCCGGTCGGCGCCGGACCCATCTTCCGCTCTTCGACGAAGCGCCGGACCAGGGCGCCCGAACCATCGAAGCCGACTGCTTGGTAGTAGATGTCGTGGATCTGGGACTGTCCGTTCACTCCGACTGCGTAGGCGTAGTCGGACTCGAACGCGACGTGACAGCTCCCGCCGCTCACCGCGATCGAGAAGTCATCGACGTCGAGGAGTTGATCGCGCGTCGAGAGCGCACGTTCGAGTCCAACCGTCACGCAGACCGACTGCCAGGTCTGCCCCTGATCCCGTGACCCACAGACCCAGAGGTTCTCGTTCGTGTTGGTGGGTCCGAGTCCGGAAGGACGCCGATTCGATCGCAGCGCGACGTAGACCTCGTGCCCGTCGGCGGCCAACCCGATGTCGGCGACGAACATCCGCTCGCCCGCCGAAGTGGCGTTCTGCCAGACATCCACGGCTTGCGACGGATCCCATGTGAACCCTCCGTCGACCGAACGGGCCACGCGCACGACGAAGTCGGTCCCGACGAGATCCAGCCATGCTGCGTAGACGACGCGTGCCGTTGCGACGAAACCGCGCGCTGGGTCGGCAGGAAGCTCGGTGCGCGATGTCGTGACCTTCCATGAGCGAAAGCCGACCGCGCTCGCCGAGACAGCACCCGAATCCAGCGGGATCGGCGCACGAGGAAGAGGTTGCTGGGCGGGAAGGAGGAGCGCGCTCGAGGCGGCGAGAAGGGCTGTGATGGGCCGGAGCATGTGTGTGGACTCGTTGGCGACGTTTCGACGCCGAGCGTTCTCCCCACGCAGTGACACCCCGCGATCAAGCCCGGGTGAAACCTCTCTTGATGCGCGTGATGACTGCTTCTCCGGTTCGTGCTCACGACACGGCAATCCCTGAACGGCCCTTCATCCCCGCTTGAGGTCGGACGGCTGTCGTGCGCCGCTCCGATGTTGCGCACACTGACGTTCTTCTCCGCGTGTCTCGCGATCTGCTGGCTCCTTCTGTCGACCTCCGTCGACCCGCTGACTGTGGAGCGCCCTCTGGACACGTCTGGAGGACCGCCGAGCGCACCGCGGATCACGGAGGCGCGCGCTGCCTCGCTGGAGAGCCACGCAGCCCAGGCTTCGGCTGCGGCAGCACAGACGCACGAAGTCCCGTCTCGGGCGTCGAGAGACATGGATTCCAGGACATCCTCGGAGTCCGAGGTCGCGCCCTCGGATGTCGGACATCTCGCAGCACCGATTCCTTACGTTGCGAAGCGTCTCGGACTTCCGACGAGCGACGCACGCCTCGCGTTCCTGTCGGGTTGGCTGGCGGACCGACGCTCCGAGGAACATCGCCTGACGGAACGGGTCTCGCAGCTCGGCGGAATCGCACAGCGAGAGGCCATGCTCGCGTTCAATGCCGCCGGGGACTCGTGGCGACGGATGCTGGTCCAGCAGGTCGGCTACGACCTCGCGTCGCAGGTCGTCGAGTCGTTCTGCATGTATCGCTTCGAACCCGAAGAGGGCTCGTGGCACCGGGTCGACGCCACGGGGGCGCGGGTCCCGTTCCTCCACGAAGACGACGACATCTGGCAGCGCGGGGAGTCGTCGAATCCGCGCTGGGAAGGTCACTGGTAGCCAGACTTCGGTCTGCTCGGAGCCGGGCCGGACTTCGACCATTCCTTCCGCTCCCGGTGCCCGATCCCTCCCGCCGCGCGTTCCGGGCTATCCTGCGCGGCCGGACGATCCGGCGCCGTCATGACCGAGCCAGAGACCAGAGAGGACCCGGAGCTGCTGACCCGCCTCGCTTCGGGGGACCGCAACGCGCTGGCCGAGCTGTTCGCGTTCCACCGGGACCGTCTCCGACGCATGGTCGACTTCCGGCTGCACCCGCGGCTCAGCCGTCGGATCGACCCCGATGACGTGCTGCAGGATGCCTACCTCGATGCCGTCCAGCGCATCGACAGCTACCGGCAGCAGGAAGATCCGTCCTGCCACCTGTGGCTGCGGCTGATCGTCGGCCAGACGTTGACGGACCTGCACCGTCGCCACCTGGGCGCAAAGATGCGGAGCGCCAACCAGGAGGTCCCGCTGAGCCGGCTGGCCGGCCCGACGATGTCGTCCGGCGCGATGAGCTACCACCTGTCCGGGGGACGCACGTCGCCGAGCGGCGCGGCGGCCCGCAACGAGGCCTCGGACCTGCTCCGCGCCGCGCTGGACGAGATGGACGAGATCGACCGTGAGGTCCTGATCCTCCGCCACCTCGAGGAGCTGTCGAACTCCGAAGTGGCACGTATCCTCGACCTCCAACCGTCCGCCGCCAGCAACCGCTACGTGCGCGCGCTGACACGACTCAAGGGCTACCTGCAGAGCCGGAACGGCGAGGGCTGAACACGACGGCGATGGGCGAAGACGACCGGGACCCGTTCGAGATCCTCCTCGACACGTTCACCGCCGCAGTGCGCCGCGGTGAGGGCGGGGCCATCGAAGACTGGGCGCAGCGTCACCCCGCACACGCCGAGCAGATCCGTGAGCTCTTCCCGACGATCCTCGCGTTGGAGGGAGTCCGCCAGGGTTCGAGCTCCGGGGGGCGAGCCGGGATCGCGGTCATCGACCAGCTCGGAGACTTCCGCATCGTCCGGGAGATCGGACGCGGAGGCATGGGTGTTGTCTACGAGGCCGAGCAGGAGTCGCTCGGTCGCCGTGTCGCCGTGAAGGTGCTGCCGCCGATGCGCGACGCGAAGCGCGTGCACCGGTTCGAACGCGAGGCTCGGACGGCGGCCCGTCTGCACCACACGAACATCGTGCCCATCTTCGGCGTCGGAGAGCACGACGGGTGGCACTACTACGTGATGCAGTTCATCCGCGGCGTCGGTCTCGACGTCGTGCTGCGCACGCTGCGCCACGCGGCCCCCGAGTCGGGGCCCCAGTCCGCCGGGCTCACGCCGGAAGAGGCGGTGCTGATGCTGCGCACCGGGCAGTTCGGAGCCGTCCCGGTGTCCGCGTCGGGGAGTGCGGCGACGGCAGCCAGGTCGGCATCGGAGCTCGACGAGGCACGCGATGCTCGCACGCCAGCGCCCGCTGCAACCGGCTCGCCGGGATCGACGACCCGGGAAGACCGAGCAGCGTCCGGTATCGGCTCGCCTCGCGCGCTGCGCGACCCAGGTCCCCCGAGACATCCCCGCGATCCCTACTGGCGGAGCGTCGCGCGGCTGGGGCGTCAGGTAGGCCAAGCCCTCGCCTACGCCCACGGCCAGGGTGTGCTCCACCGCGACGTCAAGCCGGCGAACCTGCTGCTCGACGCGCAGGGCGGCGTCTGGGTCACGGACTTCGGACTCGCCAAGGCCGTCGGCCACGACGGGCTCACGCGGAGCGGCGACCTGGTCGGCACGCTCCAGTACATGGCCCCGGAGCAGCTCCAGGGCCGGTACGACGCACGGACCGACGTCTACGGACTCGGTCTGACGCTGTACGAGCTGATGACGTTGCGTCCGGCTTTCATCGACGAGGACCGTGGCGGGCTGCTGAAGAAGATCGAGAAGGGAGACCCGATCCCACCGAGCCAGCTCGTCACCGGCGTCCCGCGCGATCTCGAGACCATCGTCCTCAAGGCCGTCCAGCCGGACCCCCGCCACCGGTATGCGAGCGCGCAGGAATTCACCGACGACCTGCAGCGCTTCCTCGAGGACCGCCCGATCCTCGCTCGGCGCGCGACGTCGGCCGAGCAGTTGGTCCGCTGGTGCAGGCGGAACCGCGCGGTCGCCTCGCTCGGCGGCATTGCCCTTCTCGCGGTCCTCGGCGCGGCGGTCACCGGCTGGACGGGCTACGTATCGACCAACCGCGCGCTGTCCGAGGCACGCCGGCAGGCCGATCGCGCCGGCCAGAACCTCGACCTCGCGCTGCGCGCTTTCGAAGACGTCTTCGACCAGGTCGCAGGCGCGGATCGGATCGGCATCACGTTGGGCGAGTCGGGGGACGAAGCCGCCTACGAGTGGTACACGCAGCCCGAGGTCTCGGGGCGCGACGCCGAACTCCTCGAGCGGCTGCTCGCGTTCTACGAGCAGTTCGCGGAGCAGAACGCCGGGAGCGCCGACCTCCGCCCGGACACGGCGAAGGCCTACCGTCGCGTCGGATACATCCTGCTCCAGCTCGGCGAACTCGCCGAGGCGCGCGGTGCCTACCAGCGCAGTCTCGAACTCCTGACTTCGGTCGGCGGAGACGGCGAGGCCGGGGCCGTGATGCGCGCGGGAGTCGAGATCGATCTGGGGCGGGTCGAGATGGAGGCCGGCGAGGCCGCAGCCGCTCGCAAGACTCTGACCGCCGCCGTGTCTGCACTCGAGGAGCTCCCTTCGCGAGCCGCTCGCTTCGAGCTCGCCCGCGGGCACGA
>JBEAPQ010000414.1:0-2612 GCA_041164325.1 Planctomycetota bacterium
TGAGGCCGTTCCGCGTCGCGGCCCGGGCCGCGCGGAACAGCTTGTCGTCGGTCAGCATCTTCTTCATCGCCTTGCGGGTCCGCTCCGAGCCGGACTCTGGGGCGAGGTTGATCGAACGACAGCCTGACTTGACGAGCAGGCTCGCGACCTCGTCGTCGATGATCTCCGAGCGCGTTCCCGCCGGAAGCTGCCACGTGATCTTCAGGTTCCGATCGAGGATCTCCTTCGTGAAGTCGACGACCCAGTCCCGCTTGAGGATCGCCGTCAGATCCTGGAACGGGAAGTTGGCCGCTCCGTAGTCACGGACGTACTTCTCGATCTCGTTGGCGACGTCTTCCGGGGTCCGCGCGAACCAACGCGTGGTCCACATCCCGGGAGAGCTGCAGTAGGTGCACTGGTAGGGACAGCCGCGCGTCGCGAGGATCGGCACCGTCCTTCCGTAGTGGATGCCGGTGACCAGCTTGTTGTCGTCGTAGGCCGCGACATCGAACAGGTCCCACGCAGGCCAGGGGATCTCGTCGATGTTGCGGATGCGGTCGCGCCGCGGGTTGTGGACGACCTTGCCAGCCTCGTCGCGGTAGACGATGCCCGGGATGACGGTGACGTCGAGGCCGATCTCGAGCGCGCGGAACAGCGCGACGGCCGTCTCTTCGCCCTCACCCGCCACGATGAAGTCGATGGGCGCCTGCTCCATCGACAGGTCCGCGGTCGCCGTGAAGTGTTCACCGCCGCAGACGATCGGCTTGTCCGGGAACCGCGCGCGGATCTTGTGGAGCAGCTCGCGCATGATCGGCCACGCGTAGCTCCACATGTTGGTGAGACCGATCGCACCGGCGTCGGGATCGAGCCGCGCGACGACCTCGTCGGTCGACAGCCCGATGCGCCAGATGTCTCCATCGGGCGTCATCCGGTTGGGGGCCTCGCCGAGCGCATCGACGACCGAGATCTCGTGCCCGTCCTGGCGAAGGACCGCCGCGATGTAGGCCAACCCCAACGGCAGACTCGGCCGCAGGGCGGTCAGCCCGTTCTCGTTGATGTAGGCCGGTGGGTGGACGAGCTGGATCTTCATCGCAAGGGGTGCGGAGTCCGCCGGAGCCCCGGAGATGCTAGCACGTGAGCAGGATGGGTGTCGGGCCGGAACTCCGGGCCGAAGACCATGCCACTCCGAGACTTAGAAAATCCGATATACGCTCCGCAGGGTATACAGCACAGGAACGGTGCTTCATGGATTGCGCCACGCTCCGGCCAGAATCCAGTCGGAATCCGCGGGGCGCACCACATCTCCCCTCCTATCGGCGCTCGGGCAACCGCTCGTGAACCCAAGACGCGGGAACCCTCCGGACGCCCTGCGCCCAGACCGGATGTGGACCCCGGTCCGGGCGAGGCAAGCCCAGGCTCACTCGTCCTTCCAGCTCAGCTCGACGCGCTGACCGTCGCGCATGACCACGACAAGGCGCGGTCCGGCCTCGTCACCCGACCGGCGGCGGAGTCCCCGCACGACATCGAGCAGTCGCTCCACCTCGCGCCCCTGGATCGCCACGATCCGATCTCCCTTCTTCATGCCCATCTTCGCGGCAGGGCCGTCGTCCCGCACATCCTGGACCACGAGGTCCCCCTCGCCGCCGAGCGACGCGCCGAGGCGACCCTCGATCTGCGGCTTGAGGTCGGTGCCCTGGGCGCGGGCCACGCCCTCGCGGGGGAGCATCTCGTCGAGGTTGGCGATGCCGAGCGCCGTCATCGCGATCACCGTCGACGTGTGCCGCATGTACTCGGGGATGGCGACATCGAACGTGTCCCACTGCGTGTGCCAGGTGTGGCGGAAGTAGTCACTCCGACCGGTGAGCCCCCACGCAAACGCAGGCACGCCCGCGCGCAGGAAGGACGCGTGGTCGCTGCCCCCACCGCCGCGCAGCTCCGCCGTGGCGCGGAGGCTGAAGACCGGACCTTCGTGGTCGGCGTCGGGTGCCGTCAGCTCCAGGACGGGCTGCATGACCTTCTGCATCAATTCGAACTGACTCTCGGTCACCGTCAGCGACTGGGCCCAGTTCGTCCCGGTGTCGTGGTTGAGGACGGCCGACACCTTGTCCATCTCGGTGCGACGCATCGTCACGTGACGGTTGCTGCCGAGCAGTCCCTGTTCCTCGCCACCCCAGAGGCAGAAGCGGATCGTGCGCTTCGGTCGCGCACCGATCGCCATCAGGATGCGCGCCGCCTCGAGCGTGCTCGCCGTGCCCGTTCCGTTGTCGGTCGTGCCGGTCGCTTGGTGCCAGGAGTCGAGGTGGCCGCAGACGACCACCACTTCGTCCGGCTTCTCGGTGCCGGGGATCTCGGCGATGACGTTGTGCAGGTCGATCGACTCGGCACGCCAGCGATTCCGGATGTCGAACTCGGCCGTGACCTCCGCTTCGCCTTCGAGCATCGCAGCGAGGATGTCGGCCTGATCCTTGCGGATCATGATCGACGGGGGCCCGTCCGGGATCTCGTCCGTGCGCGGGAACGAGCCGAAGACGCGCATCCGATTCGGGTAGGCCTCGTCGCCCGCGGACGGATACAGGAACCCGGCGATGCCCGCCTCGGCGCAGGCCGCTTCGAACTCGGCCCGGAACGGGTCG
>JBEAPQ010000415.1:0-4458 GCA_041164325.1 Planctomycetota bacterium
CGGGCGCGAGCGCGGTCGCCGAGGTGCGGTCGACCTCGACCGCCCAGTCCACGTCGTCCGTGACGAGCACGCGCAGCCGGAGGTCAGCGACCGCCGGGCGCTCAGCCACGACCCGACCCGCTGTCCTCGTCGTCGTCGCCGTGGACCGGCGCGCTCCCGGTGCCCTTCCCGAGCGCGCCCGCGCCGGGCTGCGGGGCGCTGGGCAGCAGGAGGTCGGGGTCGATGCCCGGGCCGCCGATGGGCTCCGGACCGACCGTCCGGCCGGCGCGGGCGGCCTCCTCGCGCAGTCGGAACTCGTTGCCCGTGGCGGCGAGCACCGCCGCGATCGGCACGGCCAGGAACGCCCCGGTGACACCGATCAGCAGCGTCCCGGTCGCGAGCACCGCCAGGACGACGACCGGATGCAGCCGCACCGCTCGGCGCATGATGGTCGGCTGCAGGAGGTTCGACTCGAGCTGCTGCACGCCGACGACGATGGCGAGCACGATGAGCGCGGTGGTCAGCCCGCCGTCGGCGAGCGCGACCAGCACGGCGAGCAGGCCGGTGAGGAACGCGCCGATGACCGGGACGAAGCCGCCGATGAAGACGAGCAGCGCGAGCGGCAGCACGAGCGGGACCCCGAGGATGGCCAGCCCGATGCCGATGCCCACGGCGTCGATGGCCGCCACCGTGGCGGTGCCGCGCACGTAGCCGACGAGCGCCACCCAGCCGCGCTGGCCGAGCGCGCGCACGAGGTCGCGGTGCACCACGGGCGTGCGCGAGATGAACCACCCGACGAGCTGCTCGCCGTCCTTGACGAAGAAGAACAGCAGGACGATCGAGAGGAGGAGCGCGGTGATCCCCCGCCCGATGCCCATCGCGATCAGTCCGACCTGGTTGGCGACCCCGCTGCCGATCGCGCCGAGGCCCTCGAGCCCTCCGGGGCCGGAGATCCGTGCCACGAGGTCGTCGAAGGAGGCGGACAGCTGGTCGCGCCCGAAGTCGATCGGGCTGTCCTCGAGCCACTGCAGGACCGTGTCGGTGGCGGCGAGCACCGTCGGGACGAGCTCGCGACCCTGGCGGACGAACGCCGGCGCGATCGCGACGACGAACCCGATGAACGCGCTGATCCCGCCGATGACGACGATGCCGGCCGCGATCAGGCGCGGGACCCCACGGCGTTCGAGCCGTCGTGCAGGGGGCACGGCGAGCGTCGAGGCGATGAGCGCGACGAGGACCGGGAGGGTGAGGAGCGAGAGCCGCACCGTGATGGCCACCAGCAGCGTGGTCGCGGCCAGCAGGACCAGCAGGCGCCAGGCCCACTGCGTCGCCCGGTCGAGCCAGACGGGGACGGACCAGGCGGCAGCGGGGGTCCCGCCGCCCCGCGTGGATGCCCCGCTCTGCTCGCTCACGGCCCGCTCCCGTCCGCTCACGTCCGTCGTGGCACGTCCGTCGTGCGCCCGCGTCCCGTGCGTGGGCCGCGCGACCCTGTTGCCGGTGAGCCTACGGGAGGCGTCCCGCATCGCGACCGGCCGTCGGATCGGGCGGCGGACACCGTTCGACGTGCGCGCAGCGCTCACCCATGCCGATGGTCGGTGGACCGGCGATGGGGGACGGGGCTGTGGACGGACGGTGGACGGCAGCCCCGGATCTGCGGAACACCGTCCCCCGACCACCACCGGTGGTGGTCGGGTCGACGAGTCGTCCCCACCCCTTGTGCTTCCGGACAGGATCGTGTCGGCGGCACCTGCTTGCATCGGGGCGTCGGAGGTGGTTGGGTCGCGCGGCTGTCGCCGGGGGAGTTCCACCGGTGTCATCGCGGCCCCGCCGCCGCCCGGGAACGTCCGGCCGGCGCACGGGATCGAGGCCCACGGATCGGGGGGTTCCGGGGGCCAACGAGCGGGTCGGTGGCGTCCAGCGTCGCCGACTCGCAGGAACACGAGCGGGCAGGAACAACACGGCCCACAGGAGTTGACCGCGGCCCCGGGCCCGGACGGCGAGGACGCCGGACCGCCCCGCGACCGCGCACGATCGCCCGGCACGACCGGGCCGAGGAGGACAGGGAACATGGCCAAGGACCGCCAGGGCGACCGCGACCGCGACGCCGCTCGGACCGACCCCGACCGCACCCGCTCCGCTCCCGCGGTCGCCGTCGTCGAGCGAGCCGACCGCACGCGCGGCCTGCGTTTCGAGCGCTTCTTCACCACGCCCGGCGTGCACCCCTACGACGCCCTCGAGTGGGACCTGCGCGACGCGGTGCTCACGAACTGGCGGGACGGCACGATCTCGTTCGAGCAGCGCGGCGTCGAGTTCCCGTCGAGCTGGTCGATGATGGCGACCCAGATCGTGTCCCAGAAGTACTTCCGGGGCACGCTCGGCACCGACGAGCGCGAGCGCAGCGTGCGCCAGATGGTCGACCGTGTCGCCGACACCATCACCGGCTGGGGCATCGACGGCGGCTACTTCGCCGACGAGGAGTCGGCCGAGACCTTCAACGCCGAGCTCAAGCACCTGCTCGTCAACCAGAAGGCCGCGTTCAACTCGCCGGTCTGGTTCAACGTCGGCGTCGAGGAGAAGCCGCAGTGCTCCGCGTGCTTCATCCTCTCCGTCGAGGACACGATGTCGTCCATCCTCAACTGGTACGTCGAGGAGGGCACGATCTTCAAGGGCGGCTCCGGCGCGGGCATCAACCTCTCGTCGATCCGCTCATCGAAGGAGCGCCTGAAGGGCGGCGGTGAGTCGAGCGGCCCGGTGTCGTTCATGCGCGGCGCCGACGCCTCGGCGGGGACGATCAAGTCCGGCGGCAAGACCCGTCGCGCGGCCAAGATGGTCATCCTCAACGTCGACCACCCGGACGTCGAGGAGTTCATCTGGACCAAGGCGCGCGAGGAGAAGAAGATCCGGGTGCTGCGCGAGGCCGGCTTCGACATGGACCTCGACGGCGAGGACTACGCCAGCGTCCAGTACCAGAACGCCAACAACTCGGTGCGCGTCACCGATGAGTTCATGTACGCCTACGAGGAGGACGGTGAGTACCCGCTGCGCGCCGTGACCACCGGCGAGGTCGTCGAGATGCGCAGCGCCCGTGAGGTCATGCGCCAGATCGCGCAGGCGGCCTGGGAGTGCGCCGACCCGGGCATGCAGTTCGACACCACGATCAACGACTGGCACACCTGCCCGGAGTCCGGTCGGATCAACGGCTCGAACCCGTGCTCGGAGTACATGCACCTCGACAACTCGGCCTGCAACCTCGCGAGCCTCAACCTCAAGAAGTTCTACGACTACGAGGTCGGGCGCTTCGACGTCGAGGCCTACCAGCGGGCGGTCGAGGTCGTGTTCACCGCACAGGAGATCGTCGTCGGCTACTCGTCGTACCCGACCGAGCGCATCGGGCAGAACGCGATCGACTTCCGCGAGCTCGGGCTCGGCTACGCGAACCTCGGCGGCCTGCTGATGTCCATCGGGTTGCCCTACGACTCCGACGAGGGCCGGGCGTGGTGCGGCGCGCTGACCGCGCTCATGACCGGGACCGCCTACCGCACCTCCGCGGAGATCGCGAAGGTCAAGGGCCCGTTCAACGGCTACCGCAAGAACGAGCAGCCGATGCTGCGCGTCATCGCGAAGCACCGCGCCGCGGTCGACGCGATCGACCCGCGACCGATCCCGGCCGACCTCCTCGACGCGGCCCGCGCGTCGTGGGACGACGCGCTCGAGATCGGCCGCGCGCACGGCTACCGCAACTCGCAGGCCACGGTGCTCGCCCCGACGGGGACGATCGGGCTGATGATGGACTGCGACACGACCGGCATCGAGCCCGACCTCGGGCTCGTCAAGATGAAGAAGCTGGTCGGCGGCGGCTCGCTCATGATCGTCAACCAGACGGTGCCCCAGGCCCTCGAGCACCTCGGCTACACCGGGGAGCAGGTCGAGGCGATCGTGGCCCACATCGATGAGCACAAGTCCATCGAGGGCGCACCGGCGCTCAAGGACGAGCACCGCAAGGTGTTCCAGTGCGCGATGGGCGACGATGCCATCCACTACATGGGCCACGTGCGCATGATGGCGGCCGCCCAGCCGTTCATCTCGGGCGCGATCTCCAAGACGGTCAACCTCCCGGAGGAGGCCACGGTCGAGGAGGTGGAGCAGCTCCACATCGACGCCTGGAAGCTCGGCATCAAGGCGATCGCGATCTACCGCGACAACTGCAAGGTCGCCCAGCCGCTGTCGGTGTCGAAGAAGGGCGACGGTGCTGCCCCGGCGGCGCCAGCGGCCCCGGCGACCGAGAGCCAGGTCCCGCTGCGACGCAAGCTGCCCAAGACCCGGCCGTCGCAGACCGTCTCCTTCCAGGTCGGCGATGCGACCGGCTACCTCACGGCGGGCGAGTACCCCGGTGATGGGCTCGGCGAGATCTTCGTCAAGCTCGGCAAGCAGGGTTCGACGCTCTCGGGGCTGCTCGATGCCTTCGCGATCAGCGTCTCG
>JBEAPQ010000416.1:0-8081 GCA_041164325.1 Planctomycetota bacterium
TTCTTCCACGGCTCCGAGCATGTCGGAGCGGTCGCGTCCTCGCAACCCGCTCCGCGGACCGGTCAGGATGCCCTTCCCGAGGCTCCTGACCGCGCAGTCTCGCCTCTCAGCCGCCTGCCACCGTCGCCCCGACCAGCTCCAACCGCGCCAGCGCTCCCTCACTCCGCGCATCCAGCTGCGCCATGCCCCCAAACGGGAGCGTCCAAGCCCGCGGCAGGTGCCCGAACGGGAAGCCGTACGCCACCGGACACGGCAGGTCCTCCAGCCGATCGCGGAACACCCGCAGCATCTCCGGGTCGAGGCTCCCCTGCGGCTGCTTGTCGAGGTGGAAGTCGCCGAGGATCACGCCGGCACAGCGGTGCAGATGCCCCGCACTCCGCAGCTGGGTCAGCATGCGGTCGACGCGGTAGGGGGCTTCGCCGGTGTCCTCGAGGAAGAGGATGCGGCCCTCGGTGTCGATCTCGTGGCGGGTGGCGAGGAGGGATTGGACGAGGGTGAGGTTGCCGCCGACGAGGCGGCCTTCGGCGCGGCCGGGGCGGATGACGTGGGGGGCCGTGCCTTCCTCGAGGGGCAGGGCGGGCGCGCGGTTGGGGTCGGTGACCAGCGCGTGCTGGAGCGCGTCCATGGCCGGGCCGTTGGCCATCGAGTCGGGGTTGGCGACCATCGCGCCGTGGAAGGACACGAGGCCCGTCGCGCGCCAGGCGGCGGCGAGCAGCGCCGTGATGTCGGAGTAGCCGAGGATCGGCTTGGGGTCCTTGGCGAGCGGCGCGAAGTCGAGCTGGTCGAGGATGCGGGTCACGCCGTAGCCGCCGCGGACGCAGAAGATCCCGCGGATCGAGCGGTCTTCGAAGGCCCGCTGCAGGTCGGCTGCGCGGTCCGCGTCGGTGCCGGCGAGGTAGCCGGTGCGGTGCAGCGCGTGCTCGGCGACGACGGGGCGGAAGCCGCGGTCGCGGAGGCGCGCGAGGCCCTTCTCGAAGTCCTGTTCGCGGCCCTCGGCGAGAGGGCTCGCGGGCGAGACGACGGCGATCTTGTCGCCCTTCCGCAGGGCCTTCGGCAGCAGCGCTTCCATCGCCGGCAGAGCGTAGCCGGGCGGTGGGGTCGGGCGCGATGGGTGCTGCGTTGCGCGCCGCAGCGGCCGCCGGGAAGGCGGCTCGCAGCCTGTGGGCCCAGTGGGCGACGGCCCTCGACTCAGTCGGCCTTCTTTGCCGTCGCCTTCTTGGTGGTGGTCTTCTTCTTCGTCGCCTTCTTCTTGGCCGTGGCCTTCTTGGCGCCGCGCTTCTTCTTGCCGCCGCCCATTGCCGCACGTGCGTCGATCAGCTCGACGGCGCGGGCCAGCGAGATCCCTTCGGGCTTCTCGTCCTTGGGCACCGTCGCGTTGGTCTCGCCGTCGCTGAGGTAGGGGCCGTAGCGGCCTTCGAAGAGCTTGATCTCGCGTTCGGTCGTCGGGTGCTTGCCGAGTTCCTTGAGCGCGGTCGGGGCGGCGCGGGCGCCGCGGCGCTGCTTGGGCTGGTCGAACAGCTCCTTGGCCTGGGCCAGCGTGATCGTCAGCGGGCTCTCGTCGGCCGGGATGCTGCGGGTCGACTTGCCGCACATCAGGTAGGGGCCGAAGCGGCCGTTGGCCGCCTTGACCATGTGCGTCTCGCCGGCCTGTGCCTCGTGCTCGGCGAGCGTGATCTCGCCGACCTCGCGGGGCAGCGACAGCAGCGCGAGCGCCGTGTCGAGCGTGATCGTCTCGGGGTCCATCCCGCTGAGCAGCGAGGCCATCTTGGGCTTCTCGCCGTCGAGCTCCTCGGGGTCGCCGTGCTGGACGTAGGGGCCGAAGCGACCGACCTTGACGTAGACCTTGAGGCCGGTCTCGGGGTGCGAGCCGAGGGACTTGGGGCCGGCCGCCGACTTGGCGAGCAGGTCCTGGACGAACTCGTTGGTCAGCTCGTCGGGTGCGGTCTCGTCGGGGAGCGACGCGGTGACGCCGCCGGCCGACAGGAACGGTCCGTAGCGGCCGACGCGGACCTCGATCGGCTCGCCTTCGAATGGCTCGAGCGTGAAGTCCTGGACCGTGCAGACGTCGCGCGGATCGATCTTGGTCTCGACGTCGGTCAGCTGGCCGCGCAGGCCGGGGTGGCCGTTGCCGTTGTAGAAGTGCTGCAGGTAGTCGAGGCCGGTCTTCTGGCCGTTGCTGATCGCGTCGAGGTCGGACTCCATCTGCGCGGTGAACGCGTAGTCGACGAGCGACGTCAGGTACTGGTCGAGGAGCCGGACGACCGCGAACGCGGTGAACGTCGGCACCATCGCCGCGCCCTTCTTGAAGCAGTATTCGCGCGTCAGGATCGTGTCGATGATCGACGCGTAGGTGCTCGGACGGCCGATGCCCTTCTCTTCGAGCGAGCGGATCAGCGTGGCTTCGGTCAGGCGCGCCGGCGGCTTGGTCGTGTGGCCGTCGGGGTCGAGGGCGTCGACTGGGATCGACTGGCCTTCCTTCACGTCGGGCAGGAGTCGGTCGGTGTCGGCGCTGTCGTCGTTGCGCTCGGCGTAGGCGAGGCGGAAGCCCGGATACTGGATCGTCTGGCCGGAGACCGTGAAGCGCGCGTCGTCGATGGCGAGCGTCAGCGTCGTCCGCTGGCCGAGCGCGTCCTTCATCTGGCACGCGACGGTGCGCTTCCAGATCAGCTCGTAGACGCGGCGCTCGTCCTCGCCCATGTCGGCGCCGAGCGCGCGCGGGTGCGTGAAGTGGGAGCCGGCGGGGCGGATCGCCTCGTGGGCCTCCTGCGCGTTCTTGACCTTGTTGGCGTAGAAGCGCGGCTTCTCGGGAACGTGCTTGTCGCCGTACTCGCTGGCGATCAGGCGGCGTGCGGCGCCGATGGCCTCGCCCGACAGCGTCGTCGAGTCGGTCCGCATGTAGGTGATGTAGCCGTTCTCGTAGAGCCGCTGGGCGGCGCGCATCGTCCGCTTGGCCGTGAACTTCAGCTGGTTGCCGGCGGCCTGCTGGAGCGTCGACGTCGTGAACGGCGCCTTCGGGCGCTCGGTGAACGGCTTCTGCTCGAGGCTCTCGACGACGGCGGGCTGGCCGTCGAGGCGGTCGGCGAGGGCGCGCGCGGCGGACTCGGTCAGGTGGAGCGGCGGGTTGGAGCCGCCCTTCAGCGTGCCGGTGTCCGGATCGAAGTCCTTGCCGCTGGCGATCCTCTGTCCGCTGAGCGACGCGAGCGTCGCGTCGAACGGGTCGAGGCCCTGCGGCGCGAACCTGCCGATCAGGTCCCAGTAGTCGGCGGCCTTGAACCGGATGCGCTCGCGCTCGCGCTCGACGACCAGGCGGACGGCGACGCTCTGCACGCGGCCGGCCGACAGGCGCGGCTTGATCTTCTTCCAGAGGAGCGGCGAGACCTCGTAGCCGTAGAGGCGGTCGACGATGCGCCGCGTCTCCTGGGCCTCGACCAGCGCCATGTCGATCTCGCGCGGGTTGGCGAGGGCGTGGTGGATCGCGTCCTTCGTGATCTCGTGGAAGACGAGCCGCCGGACCTCGGTCTTGGGGCTCAGCTCCTCCAGCAGGTGCCAGGAGATCGACTCGCCCTCGCGGTCTTCATCGGTCGCGAGGTAGAGGACGGAGGCTTCCTTGACGAGCTTCTTGAGCCGGCGGAGGTGCTCCCGTTTGTCCTTCGGCACGACGTAGACCGGCTTGAAGCCGTCCTCGACGTTGATGCCGAGGCGTCCCCAGGCCTCCTTCTTGATGGCGGCGGGGACTTCGGTGGCGTTGGCCGGGAGGTCGCGCACGTGCCCGACGCTGGCCTCGATCACGTAGTCCTTGCCGAGGAACTTGGAGATCGTCCGGGCCTTCGCAGGCGACTCGACGATCACAAGCGGCTTGCCGTCCTTGGTTTTCGATGCCATGGGGTCGCGTCGGGGCGACTTGTTAGGGACAGCGCGACAAGACTGTCAACCCTGGGAGAGTGGAGGGGGGACGTGGCGACGGGCTGGTTCGGGGGTGGAGAGCGGCTCGGGTGGGGCGTTGTGGTGGCTCGTGGAGGTGGCGTGGGGCCTGCGTGCGGTGCAGCCATAAGCATCTGTCGGGAAGAGCCTTGAGTCGGTCGCCGTCGATGCTTGCCGCGCGGTGCGGGGCTCCCTCGGCCTCGCAGTCCCGGACCTCCCGAGAAAATCCCGGGCTCCGCGCGCCCAAATCGGAGCGTGGCGAACGCCCGACGGGCCCGGCTGGCGCCCGGTCCGCCGTGGCGCTCGCGGGCCGCTCGGCCGATGCTCGCCGCCGTGACGGCACGGCAGGGCACGCTGTTCGACCTGGCCCCGACGAGGGCCTCGCGGCTCGCGGAGGAGCTCCGGGGGTTCGCGGGCTTCGGCCGGCCGACCGTCGTCGAGCCGGTCGAGGCGTCGGACGGGACGTTCGTCGTGCCGGGCTTCCGGAACGAGTTCTGGACCAGCCGCCAGCGGGCCGCGAGCTCGCTGCACGAGGTGTCCTACCGGGCTTGCTTCAAGCCGGCGCTGCCGCGGTTCTTCATCGAGCGGGCGTCGGCGCCGGGGGACGTGGTCCACGACCCGTTCCTGGGGCGGGGGACGACGGCGGTCGAGGCGGCGCTGCTGGGGCGGGTACCGGTCGGGTCGGACGTGAACCCGCTCAGCGCCGTGCTGACCAGGCCCCGGTTCGCGCCGCCGAAGCTCGCCGAGGTCGAGGAACGGCTGGCCGGGCTCGACCTCGGGGGGGCGGGCGTCGAGCTGCCGGAGGAGCTGCTCGTCTTCTACCACCCGGAAACGCTGCGGGAGATCTGCGCGCTCCGGGCGTGGTTCCTCGAACGGGATGCCGCGGGCGCGCTCGACCCGGTCGACGCGTTCGTGCGGATGGTCGCCGTCAATCGGCTGACCGGGCATTCACCGGGTTTCTTCTCGGTCTATTCGATGCCGCCCAATCAGGCGGTGACCGTCAAGGCGCAGCAGAAGATCAATGAGCGCCGCAATCAGACCCCGCCGCGCCGCGACGTCCGGGACCTGATCGTCCGGAAGGCCCGCTCGCTGCTGGCCGACGTCGATGACGACGTCCGCGCGACGTTGGCCCAGGTCGCTCCCCACGCCCGCATCCTGACGGCGCCCGCCGCGGGGACGACCGAACTCCCCGACGCCTCGGTCGACCTCGTCGTCACGTCGCCGCCGTTCCTCGACGTCGTCCAGTACGCGGCCGACAACTGGCTCCGCTGCTGGTTCTGCGGCATCGACCCGGACGAGGTCGAGATCACCCACGCGCGGGGCCTCCCGGCCTGGGAGGATGCCATGGAGCAGGCGCTCACCGAGCTCCACCGCGTCGTCCGCCCCGACGGCCACGTCGCCTTCGAAGTCGGCGAGGTCCGCGGCGGCGCCGTCCAGCTCGAGCGCCACGTGCTGACCTGCGCCCGCAATGCGGGCTTCGACCCGGCCTGGGTGCTGATCCACGACCAGGAGTTCACGAAGACCGCAAACTGCTGGGGCGTCGCGAACAACGCGCGGGGGACCAACACGAACCGGGTGGTGTTGTTACGGCGGGGGTGAAGGGGGCTACTGCTCTTCCACGACCGCCCGCAACTCCGCGAACTGCTCTTCGAAAGTGTCGGTGAACGCCGGGCGTGCCTTCTCGAGCAAGATCCGCTTCTCGTCTTCGTTCAGCGGCACGGACTCCTTCGCCAGCTTCGCGTAGTTGAGCCATATGTCCGTCAAGGGCCACGGCATGAGACCGGGATGTCTCGTGAGCCACCCGCGATCCAGCATGTCCGTGAGCAGCGACTGCATGGTCGGGATCAACCACTGAAGATCCGGTCGCTTCACTGCGTGCATGAACCTCAGGACGACGTCGCCGTGTCCCGTTGCGGGCGTGGACTGGTGCAGACGAAGAGCTTCTTCGATCTGGACATCTGTCAATATCTCGAGCGCGTCTGCTATGGAGCCGTGCCTCTCGAGGGCTTCCCAGCGAGCCATGGCAGACCATGAGTGCACCAGATCGTCCGCGTCTTCCCAGCAAGTCCGCGCGGCGTGGAGCGAGCGGTTCGTGGCTTCCTCGTCTCCCAAAGCGTGGTGGGCCTTGGCGCACACCCAGTGGTTCCTGGCCGTCGGGTCGAGTGCGACGGACTTCTCGGCTGCACGCAGCGCTTCATCCAACTGGTCATCGAACCTGCAGAAGCTCGACAAGACTCGCCACGCATCCGCATTCGTCTCGTCGCGCTCGACGATTGCCCTCAAGGTCTCTTGGCTCTCGGAATGCTCCAATGCCGCGTCCAGGGCTTTGCGCCTTTCCATGCGGATCTTCCGCCGGTTCTCCCTGGCGAGCCGCTCGGGTGCGGACGCGCGCTCGGCGTCCTCGAGCTTCTGGCTTTCGAGGTCGGCGAATTCGGCCAAGCGATGACGGTCGGATCGGCAGATGCTGTCCGGATCGCGGCCAGCCTGGATGGCGGGCCACGCGTTGCGAAGTGAAGCGGTGAGGAGGCTGAGGTAGCTGCCCCCCGTGGTTCCAGTCGGCTCGACGAACAGGGGCACGGTCACGCCACGTCTCGCATGTGCCCTGAGCGGACGCCCACAGGGGTCGGCTTCCTCTGGGTCGGACGTCGTATACAAGACGGTTGGGGCGCGGAACGACTCCATTCCGTGCGGGTCGAGACCGCGTGGCATGAAGACGTGGAATCCACCCTGCAAATACATGGGCGTCAGGAAGGCGCTCATGCGAGCCAGGTCTTCCATCAATCCGCGGTCGGGAATCACGGTGTCGGGGTCGTCGGAGGCTTCCATGATCACTCGGAGACCGCGGCGTATGCGGCTATTCGACGATTCGAGTGCAGTCTCCAAGGTCCCCGCGGCCTCGTGAGCTTCCCTGGCTCCCGGGGGTTGGAAATGAGTGATATGTGTGCACGGCGTCCCTGGTCGTCCGTAGGCAGTCTGACTCGCGTTGGCATGCGTGCCGAGGAACAGATCCATATAGCCCGCGTTGCCCTCGGTCGGCTCCAGGCCGATGTCGGCTTCCGAGAATTCCGCGAAGGGTCCTCGCCCGAAGGCCTCGGACCAACGTGGCATGTGTTCCTCGAGATCGTACTCCTCCGATTCGTCCGTGAGCGGCCCCGCCACATACGGGATGCTCTGCCAAGCACCCTCGACCTGCCAGTTGAGTCTCTGGCACGAGGCGATGAGGACCGTGGGGTGGAAGTGGAATTCTTTTCCTCGAGGAGGGAATGTGCCGAAATCTTCAGCGGTCATGCGAAGCAGCCAGACTCGCGGCACGACGCCGATGATCGGTCCTTCGGGTTCCCCCGACGCCTCGAACATATCGCTCAGCATACTCTCGTCGAGGAAGTCGAAACGCATCGGATGGCCTGTCCCCTCCATGGAGGTCAGCCAGCGTGCAGTGGTATCCCGAGGCAGCGGTGGCCACTGGAGCGCGAGTTGCTGGGCGTCCAGGTCCATTGACTCCAGCTCCGCTTCGAGCAGCAAGGGACAGCCCGTCGGCGGATGGAAGGGGCGATGCGTTGCGCCAATGGTGGCATGCTCGAATGCTGGCGAGGTCTCCTCGCATTCGTCCTCATGTTCGGCGTCAGTCTCTTCGCTGCAGTAGTGGAGGGACAGCGCGGTGTCGTGGAGGTCCTGCTGGAGCTCCTTCATCTCGGCGGCGGGAATTCTGTCCGGGTAGTCCGGCAGATCATCCAGGTCGAGTTCACACCATTGACTCAGCGAACGGAAGGAGTGCGCGGCCTGCGGGATGGGGAGCGTCTGCAGATGCCGGAACGGCACGACGCACTTGCGCTGCATGCGCTCGTACATCGATGCGAAGAGCTCCAGATGCGCCATCTCGGATGGGTGGGCTTCGGTGGCCACGATGGCCAGCACCACGTCCTCGGCATCGTGCGGGACCCCTGTGGTCGTGTGGCCCTCGTCCGTTCGCAGCGCGATGCCGACGATGATCGCCCGCACGGCACCGTCGTGCACGATGCGGCGCACGAGCGGGCGAGGCATCATGTGGTCCATGGTGCCTCGGAAGCTATCGTCAATGATCGATGCGCTGTCTTCGTGGTCGCCGAGCTCCACGTGGGACGCCGAGTGCGACAACCCGAGCAGCGCCAAGCCGCTCGCGA
>JBEAPQ010000417.1:0-3574 GCA_041164325.1 Planctomycetota bacterium
GCGGGATGCTCGACGACCTCGCCGCGCTCAACCAGATGCAGCGGGACCGCACCGGCGACCCCGAGGTCGACACGCGGATCGCCCAGTACGAGCTCGCCTACCGGATGCAGACGTCGGTGCCCGAGCTGACCGATTGGTCCGACGAGCCCGAGCACGTGCTGGCGATGTACGGGCCGGACGTCCATCGGAAGGGTTCGTTCGCCTACAACTGCCTGATGGCCCGCCGGCTCGTCGAGCGCGGGACGCGCTTCGTCCAGCTGATGCACGCCGGCTGGGACCAGCACCGGAACCTCTACACGCAGCTCGAGGTGCAGTGCCGCGATACGGACGCGCCGTCGGCGGCACTCGTGCTCGACCTCGCGCAGCGCGGCCTCCTCGACGACACGCTCGTCGTCTGGGGCGGAGAATTCGGGCGCACGCCGTTCCTCCAGGGCAGCTTCGAAGGTCAGCGCGGCCGCGACCACCACCCCTACGCGGTCACGTGGTGGCTCGCCGGCGGCGGCACGCGCGCCGGCACGACGTTCGGGGCCACCGACGAGTTCGGCTTCGACGCCGTCGAGGACCCGGTCACGCCGCACGACATGCAGGCGACGATCCTGCACCTGCTCGGCATCGACCACGAGCGGCTGACGTACCGCTTCCAGGGGCGGCGCTACCGGCTGACCGACGTGCACGGGCGCGTGGTCGAGCAGCTGCTCCGCTGACGGCGGGGGGCTTCCTCAGTCGAGGAAGCGCACTTCGCCCGTGCTGACGTCGTAGATCGCGCAGAGGACGGTGAGCTTGCCCTCGGCCTCGGCGGTGCGGAGCAACTCGCTCCGTTCGAGGAGCCGCTTCTTCTGGTAGCGGACGTTGGCTTCCTCGGCGGCGCGCAGGATGCGGTCGTTGAGTCCGGACTTGCTCTCTTCGATCTGCGCTTCGACGCCTGGGGCGATGGCGGCGGCGATGCTGGGGATGCTGCCGGGGAGGTCCTTCCCTTCGAGGGTGGCGTTGACGGCGCCGCAGAGCGTGTGTCCGAGCACGACGAGGCTGTGCATGCCGAGCGCGGCGTAGCCGTATTCGAAGGTCCCCGTGGCCTCGGCCGATTCGACGAAGCCCGCGAGCCGGACGACGAACAGGTCACCGACGCCCTGGTCGAAGACGAGTTCGAGCGGCACGCGCGAGTCGGCGCAGCCGAGGATGCCGACCGAGGGCGTCTGCCCGAAGCGGCTCGTCTTGACGATCTTCTCCTCCTGCCAGGAGTGGGTGTGCATTCCACCGGCCAGGAAGCGCTTGTTGCCGGCAGAGAGCTTCTCGAGGGCCTCGCCCGGGTTGATGACGGTCGCGGCGCTCTGGCCAGCCGAGCTCGCCTTGTCGGAGCAGCCGGGGAGAAGAAGGCCGATGAGGACGGCCCCGAGGATCCATGGGTGATGAGTCACCCGGGGAGCATGCGGGCGCCGGGGGGAATCACGGCACGCAATGGGGGATTCCCGCAGATCGTGAAGATCGCTGCCTCCGATGGAGGCGCGCGGCTGTCGTTGTGCGAGCGATGGAGGACCTCTCGCCGGGTCACGGCGGAGTCCCGCAGGACACTTGCCGCAGCACCCAGGGCATGCGGCCACGCAGTCAGCCGGCGCGCTCGGCCGGCTCGTCGCGGCCGAGGACTTCGAGCATCGGACCGATTCGGTGTGCGACCGCGCGCCAACGGCCGACCGAAGACGTGTAGGCCGGCCTGCGAACCTGGAGCACGCTCGCGGTCTGCACCGGGCGTGGGTTCTCGTGGAAGCCGAGACAGTCCGGATGCCATTCCAGACCGACGTGGTCCAGGATGCGGCGTGACTCGTGCTCGACGTCGGCGACGAGATTCTCGTAGCCGACGTCGAGGATCACGCCCGGGCCGAGCACACGATGCCAGTGCTCCATCATCTCCTGGTAGAGACGGTGCACCTGGGCGACCTCCTGCTGGTCGAACGCGTAGGGCATCCCGCTGTCGAAGTTCTGCTCGAAGATCGACAGGCACGTGTCACGCGGATCGCGCACGCAGTGCACGAAGCGAGCGCCCGGGATCGCAGCCCGGATGCCGCCCACGTAGAGGAAGTTGGTCAGGCACTTGTCGGTGACGAAGGATCTTCCCCCTGCACGAGCCTGCATGGCGTCCAGGTAGGACTTCCCGGTCCGCAGGAGATCGTCGGGGCGAGCCCGCACGATTCCCCGCGGATAGGAGGCGGGGAGCGAGCCGCGCTCGAGCACTCGCACCAAGGGCGTGAGCTCACCGCCTCCGTAGACGTCGGGATGGCTCGCAAGGATCTGCTCCAGGAGTGATGTCCCGGAGCGCGGCATGCCGAGCACGAAGACCGGTATCGGGGCGGTTCCATCGCCTTCGGGCACCGGGGGCGGCTTGGAGAGGGTCCGCCGGACGTCGGCGAAGTGCGCGGCGTGTGGTTCGAGTTGGAAGTCGATCGTGCTTCGACGCGCTGCGTTGGCCCGCTCGGTTGCGTCGAAGGCACCCTCGAGTTCACCGAGGTCGCGTCGGACCTTGGCGACCGCGAACCACGGGTCGTGGGAAGGTGCGCCCGATGCGTCCGCGTTGGCTGCGCTCGCCTCGAGCGCCTCGATGTCTGCGTCTCGGCATGTCCAGTGCACGGTGTAGGCGAGGGACACACGAAGGGGCGTGGCTCCTGGGAATCGCGCGAGGCCGTCGCGCAGCGTGTCGACGGCCTCCGAGACGCGACCGACACTCCGGAACGTCGCCGCGATGGCGTGGATCGCGGGCACAGGATCTGGCGACAGGGTGGCGGCCTGCTGCAAGGCGCGGATGGCGTCGTCGGTGCGGTCGAGTCGCCGCAGCGCGGTGCCGAGGTCGACCCAGATCGCCGGGTCCGTGGGCAGCAGGGCGCGGGCGCGATCGAGCGCGCGGAGGGCATCGATGGGCTGCTCGTCGTCGAGAAGCACCCGCCCCAAGCCCAACCACGCCGCGGTCGTCTCTGGCGCGCGATCGGTGATCCCCCGATAGACGTCCGCTGCGGCCCGGAACTGTGCCAACCGGTGCTGCGCGGCAGCGAGATTGAGCGGATGGGCGAGGGACGCTGGCTCGAGCCGCTGCGCTGACGAGAACGCATCTCGAGCCCGTCCAAGTTGACCGTCTGCTGCGAACAAGAGGCCAAGCGTTGCATGCAACGCAGCTGAGCCAGGTGAGATCTTCAGTGCGCGCCGTGCCAGCGCGATGCCCTGCTCGAGCTGACCGGTCGCGAGATGCGCCTGGGCAAGTCCGTACATCGAGCGCACGTCGCGCGGCGCATGTCCGAGGACCTGGAGGAACAGGGCTTCGGCTTCGGCAGGTCGTTGGCTCCGCAGATGGGCCCACGCTGCATCGAGGACCTGCGCGTCTAGAGAGAACCGGATGTCTTTGGCTGCCAAGATCTGCCGCTCCCGTGTCCGGGGATGCGGGCAGGTCCTGCGCTCTAGTGGGTTGGGCTCCTGGGTTGCGCACTTTGCATGTCACGAACCGGTCTCGTGCGGCAGCGGGCGGATGTGACCGGCCGGTTGGGAGGTGCGCGGTGGTGCGGTTTCCAGGCCTCCCCCCCTCCTCGCTCCGAGC
>JBEAPQ010000418.1:0-3249 GCA_041164325.1 Planctomycetota bacterium
GTTGCCGGTCATCTCCGAAACCATGACGAGCGTCGAGATGGGGGCCTTGCCGGCGGCAGCGAAGAAGCCGGCCATGCCGACGAGCGCGTAGCTGCCGGGGTGCGCGACGATGTCGGGGAACCACTGGTCGCCCAGCACGCCGACCGCGCCGCCGACGGCCCCACCGATCACCATCGACGGGCCGAACACGCCGCCCGACCCGCCCGATCCGATCGACACCGACGTCGTCAGCATCTTCCCGAGCGCGATCAGCAGCAGCAGAGAGATCTCGGCCTCACCGAGCAGCGCGTCCTCGAGCGTGCCGTAGCCGAACGACAGCACGTCGAGCACGCGGATGTCGCCGTCCGAGAGGTGGTAGAAGCCGACGCCGACCAGGCCGGTCAGCAGGCCGCCGACCATCGGGCGGACGCCGGGTGGCCAGCGCAGGCGCTCGCAGAAGTCGTGGACGCCGTAGAAGACCTTGACGAAGAGTCCCGCAGCGAGCGTGACGAGCACGGCGACGACGGCGTAGAGCAGCAGTTCGACCGGATTGTCGAACGTGTAGTCCGCGCCGGCGAACAGGGGTTCGAACGACGTCAGCGAAGAGAACACGCTGTAGCCGACGATGGTCGACACCGCGGCCGGGATCAGCGCGTCGGACTCGAACTCGGCCTCCGAGTAGAAGATCTCGGCGGCGAAGAGCGCGCCCGCCAGCGGTGCGTGGAAGATGCTTCCGACGCCCGCACCCATGCCGGACGCGAGCAGCAGCCGGCGCTCCCGGCTCGACAGCCCGAGGCGGTCGGCGAGCCACGCGCCGAAGCCGGCGCCGATCTGCGCGATCGGTCCCTCGCGCCCGCCCGATCCGCCGCTGCCGATCGTCAGCGCCGAGGCGACGATCTTGACCAGTGGAACCTTGGACGAGATGCGGCCGTCGCGGCGGTGGTAGGCGTCGATCGCGGCATCGGTGCCGTGCCCGGACGCTTCGGGCGCGAACTTCCAGACGATCCAGCCTGACAGGAGTCCGCCGATCGCCGCGCAGACCGGGAGCATCCAGACCCGCAGCGGCGTGTCGGTGTGCGGCAGGAAGTGCTGCTCACCGGCCGGCGTGTCCTGGCGGTAGCCGGCGATCGAGTCGAGGAACAGCCACGAACCGGCGCTGCACGCGAGGTTGAAGAGGATCGCGCCCAGGCCCGCGACGATGCCGACCAGGAAGCCGAGCACGATCCGACGGCCGACTCCCGACACGCTGAGCGAGGGAAGCAGGCGGCGCAGGGCGTTCTCGGGCATCGAGGCGATGCTACCCGCGCGTCGGTGCGGTCCAACCTCAGCCCGGGTTCACCTCGAACTGACGGAGGAACTCGTCGCGCCAGTGGTAGCCGTCGAGCAGCGACGGGTCGTCGTCACCGAGCAGGCGCTTCGCGAGATACAGCGCCTCGATCGACGCAAGGCCGCCGCTCGGGTCCTCGAAGTTCCGGCTGACGCGAGGGTAGGCCGTGCGGACGTGACCCGGGATCGACCGCCGGACCGGTTCGCCTTCGACGCAGGCGGCGACCTGTGGCAGGTAGCGCCACGTGCTGTCCAGCAAGAGCAGCGGATGCCCGCGGTCGGTCACGTCGAGGGGAGGGGCGTCGACGGCGAGCAGCAGGAAGCCCGTCGCGTCGAACCGGAAGCCGGGCCGCGCCCGGAGGAACGTGAACTCCGGCCGCTCGTGCAGGAAGCGGAGCGAGCACTTGCTGATCCGCTCCTTGGGGTGCCGGATCACCGTGACCGGGACGAGCTCTCGTGACGTGTCCATCAGGCTCGTTCTCCGAGCATCGCGAGGACTTCCGCTTCGACCCGGTCGACGTCGAGGCCGAGGATGCACTGGGGCGACGCGCAGCGGCGCCGTCGGCACGGCCGGCACGGCACGTCGTGGAACAGGATGCGGTGGCCCGCGCCGTGGTCCCGCGGCCCGTAGAGGTTCGTGTCCTTCGGCCCGAACAGTGCGAGCACCCGCGCTCCGGCCGCGGCGGCGATGTGCAGCGGGCCGGTGTCCGCGGCGACCACGACGTCGGCGGCCCGGTACGCCGCCGCCAGCCGCAGCAGGCCGAGCGCGCCGCCGTCGAGCGGGAGGCACGCGGGTGCGGCCGTGCGGATCGACTCCGCCATCGCCCGTTCGCCCGGTCCGAAGCTGACGGCGACGCGGAAGCCCGCGGCGGTCAGGCGTTCTGCGAGCACCGCGAAGCGCTCGATCGGCCAGCGCTTGAACGCAGCGAACGCGCTGGTTCCCGGGTGGAGCACGACGAGCGGTCCGTCTTGGGCCCGCAGTTCCGGGGGAGGCTCGGCCAAGGCCAGCGATGCCGGGCAGGGCGCTCCGCGCAGCCCGAGCGCCCGCAGCAGGTGGAGGCCCTGCTCGGCGCGGTGCGGCGTCGGTCGGGGTGCGGTGACCGTCTCCGTGTAGAAGCGGTGAGCACCTTCCTTGGCGAGCGGCGGCGCGAACCCGATCCGTCGCCGCGTCCGGACGAGGCGTGCGGGCAGCGCGCTCTTCAGCAGTCCGTGGACGTCGAGGACCGCGTCGTAGCGCGGACCGCAGCGCAGCGCCCAGAGTCCGCGCAGCCGCGCCGAGAGGCCCTTCCGCGGCAGCGTGCGCACGGCCGTGAGGTCCGGGTGGTCGGCCAGCACGCCGGCGAACCTGTCTTCGACCAGGAAGTCGATGCGGACGTCGGGGCGCTCGGCGCGCAGGGCAGCCACCGCCTCGAGGGCGAACAGCACGTCCCCGAGAGCCGACAGCCGGACCACGAGCACATGGGCCCCCTCGGGGAGGGGCTCGAGCGTCGCGGTCGGGGTCGGCATCCGGCGGACGTTAGCCCGCGCGGACTGCGTCGTCGATCGGAACGCTCCTCCGGCTATCGTGCCCGCGTGGAGCGGCCGAACGGGTTCGTCGAGGTCCGGCGCGCGGGGATCGAACTCCTCGTGGCGGCGGAGTGCGCGCACGTCGACCCCGAGGCCTGGTTCGACACGGGGGCTCCTCTCGCGGATGCGAAGGGGCGGGGGTCCGGAGTGGGCCTGCTCGCCATCGAAGGTCGCGCCGTCGTCGTCCGGACCTACCGGCGCGGGGGGCTGCTGCGGCGCGCGTTGCCGGACGCCTTTCCGACCAGTGCACGCGCCGTGCGCGAACTGCTGACGCTGGCACGCCTGCGCGATGCGGGCGTTCCGGTCGTCGCACCGATCTGTGCCGCGTCCCGACGCCGGGGCCCGCTCCGCGAGCTGCGGCTGGCGACCCTGCTGATC
>JBEAPQ010000419.1:0-6682 GCA_041164325.1 Planctomycetota bacterium
AGCCGCGCGAGCAGCCGCTCGTCTCCGATCGCGCGTGCGGCGGCCACTCCGGCACGCAGACACGCGCCCTCTCCCCGACTCGTCCGGAACGCAGGTGTCGCCAGGAGACCCGGCACCGCAAGAGCCAGCCGCACGAGCTCGGCACGCGCGAACGGGTCCGCCGTCCACCAGTGCACTTCGAACGGCAGGTCCGCGGTCACGTGCTCGTAGTCGAACGCGACGTAGCCGTGCGGGCGCAGCAGGGCGGCGGGAGTCAGCCCCTGCCGTTCGTAGTCCGTGTCGGCCGGAGCACGCGCTGCGAGGAGCGGCGGCGGACGCAGCCCTCCCTGGAGCACCGTGGCGCGCGCTTCTTCCAGCTCCCGATCGAGCCCACGGCCGACGAGCGGGTGCAGGGTCGAGGGGGGCCATCCGAACGCGGTGTGCGTCAGGTCTCGCGGAGCCATCAGCGCCCCGAACGGTCCTCCGTCGAGACGTTGCCAGAACGGCGCCGGCGGCCGCACGGTTTCCGACCGGAGGGCCGCCGGGCCGGGACCGCCGTGCAGCCCGTAGGCCGCCGTGTGCCGAACCCACTGCGCATCCGGCCACGCCTCGATGGGCGGGAGTGATGCCTGTCCGGACCCGTCGTCCGCGGGCACGAGCTCGACGAGGAAGGCCTTCCTGGTCCGGTCGCCGAGGTAGATCGCTTCCGAGGGCCCGACGAGATCGAGCGTGCGTCCCTGACGGCGGGACATCGCCAACAGGGTTCCATGCCGCGCGAACAGCTCCTGCGCCGGGTCCGTGCTGCGCACCGTCAGCCGCCGGAAGCGGACCGTCCCGACGACGGGCTCGCCGGGGAGCGGATCGTTCTCCAGCACGAGATGGACCTCGGTGCGACGCGGAAGATCGCACTCCGTGACCGCAATCCACACCGCGCAGAGCGCCTCGCGACCGTCGTCCGTCGCGCGCGTCAGTAGGCCGCGATAGGCACCGGTCCGCACGCCGCTGCGCGAGGCCCGCGCATCCTCGACGGCGACGAAGCGTGCGGTGAAGACGCGGCCGAACGCGTCTTCGAGTTCGACGTCGAGCGGGGCCGGCGCGGCGCGCGGCGCGGCCTCTGCCTGCCCCTCCACGGGCACGACTTCCCACTCGGTCTCGGCCCGCGCGTCCAGTTCGACGCGCGCCTGGACCTGGACGAGCGCGACCGAGCCATCGGCCCAGCGCAGCAGCGGCACGCATGCGGCCTCGGTCCCATCCACCCGCACCGCGTGCAGCTCGCGATGTGCGCCCACGGGCCAGGGCATCGGGAACCGCACGCGCTCCACGCGCGCCACCGCCGACGGATTGACCAACCGGACCGTGGCGCGCGGCACCGCGTCACCCTGCGGCGCAGGCAGGGCGAGGCAGATCGCACCGGCGACGTGGAGGAGCATGCCCCGCATTGTGCGGGACACCGCATCCGCGATCACCGCCCGGGAGCAGAGGTTCGCGACGCCGACTCACCTGCGCGGAGGACCCGCGGACCGGGCGCCCATGGAGGCAGCACTTCGAACCGTTCGCTCTCGACGGCCACGAAGAGGCGTCCGACACCGCCGCGTCCCAGGGTCAGCCAGGCCTGCTCACCGGCTCGCTCGACGAGCCGCGGCACGTGCACACCCTCCGCCGGCGCGAGGGTCAGGACTCCGACGCTGCTCCCCCCACGCGTCTCGGTCCGGAACGCGGCACGCTGCTGGAGCTCGGTCCGGCACGCCGCGTCGACCGCGCGAGCGGCGGGGATCGGGTTGCGCTCCCCATGGACGCGGAGCACCTGCTTCATCATCGAGCTCAGCGCCACGCAGGCCACGAGCCCCATCGCGGCGAGGATCCAGTTGGTCCGTCCCACGCGGTTTTCATCGACCGGTGGAGCACTTTTTTGGAGTCGGGCTGCTTGCACGGACTCCTGCGGGTGGTAGGAATCCGGGCCACGGACCGGGAGTGCCGGCCCTGTGAACTTCTGAACCCGAGCACGGAGCCACGGAAAGCCATGGGCAAGGCCGTTCGGTGCCCGGAGTGTGGTGATGCCTACCGCACTCTGGAGCGGATCGAGGACCTCCGCGACAACGACGGAGTCTGCCTCACCTGCAACTCCCCCATCGAAGTCGCCAACTGGGACCGCATCCTCGAGAGCTACGAGGAAGAGGACATGGACGACGTCGATGACCTCGAGGACCTCGACGACGAGGATGAGTTCGAGGACGACGAAGAGGAAGAGGACCTCGACGAAGACGAGGAAGACGACGACTACGACCTCGACGAGGATGAAGACGAGGACGAAGACGACGACT
This sequence comes from Planctomycetota bacterium, assembly GCA_041164325.1. Taxonomy (GTDB): domain Bacteria; phylum Planctomycetota; class UBA1135; order UBA1135; family UBA2386; genus JAQCBR01. The sequence goes on from JBEAPQ010000419.1 coordinate 2,301, forward strand.
TCGAGGACGAGGACTGACGCGGGGGCACGTCGCCCCGTCGTGGTAGAGCCCCATCGGCTGACCGGCCGCGACGTGCCGAGCCGCCGCAGCCTGTGACGGGGTCGGTCCCCGGGCTGCGCACTTCGTGTCCGGGTCCGGCGAGCGCCCTGGGGGAATGGCCGACGCAGCGGGGGACCCCTGCGGGCCGACAGACCCCACCCGGGGCGGCGCTGTCGAACGCGCGCCACTGTGTCAGCCTGACAGCCTGGCTCGCGCGCCCCGCTGCCATGGTGACAGGATGGCATACCCTGGAGCTGGGGCCCGCGCCGGCACGGTGACACTCAAACAGCTGCAGGGGGCTGACTTACGGCTTCCCCGACCCCGCGGCACGCGGCTTGCTTTTCGCGCGCGCCGGTCTGTCCGGCCGCGATCATGGCCCGTTCGCTCACCGTCCTGCTGGTCGAAGACGACGATCCGCTGCGCAGCGTGCTCCTCGAGCTGCTGCGCCAGCGGGGTTGGCACGTCCACGCCACCGGACGGGGGGACGAGGCCGTCGAGATCGCCCGTCGGGTCCGGGTCGACATCTCGATCCTCGACCTCCACCTGCCTGGACTGAGCGGCGTCGAGGTCTACCAGCGCATCGCCGCGGAGATCCGCCCGGTGCCTTCGATCCTGATGTCGGGCGAAGCGACCCGTGAAGAGGCGCGCCTTGCTCTGGAGCTCGGGATCGCCCAGTTCCTCCGCAAGCCACTCGACCTGCAGCTGCTCCGCCGCGCGCTGGACGAACTGATCCAGCGGCATGTCCTCGGGCAGGACGCCAGCGTGCGGAGCCCCCGCCCCGGCTCCAACCTCCCGGTGCGCCTGCAGGACCTGTACCCGGACCTCGGCTCCCGGACCGACCAGAACCTACCTACCCGCCGACGGAAGCGCTGACGGAACCGGCGCCTGCCGGCCGCGCGCCCGCTCGACGGGCCCCCGCAACCAACCCGAAACTCTCCAAACCCCATCCGGCCGCCGAGCGGCCCCAAGAGAAGCAAGCCATGGCGAAGACCAAGTCCGCGACGAAGATCACCCCCATCGGCGACCGCGTGGTCATCAAGCGCGTCGAGGCCGAAGAAACCACGAAGGGCGGGATCATCCTGCCCGACGCCGCCAAGGAGAAGCCGCGCGAAGGCGTCATCCTCGCGCTCGGCAGCGGCAAGCTCCTGAAGAACGGCGAACGCGCCGCGTTCTCGGTCAAGGTCAACGACCGCGTCCTCTTCTCCTCCTACGCCGGCACCGAGGTCAAGGTCGACGGCGAGGAGTTCGTGATCCTGTCGGAGGACGAGATCCTCGGCGTCGTCGAGTGATCAGCGCCTGAACCCGACCCCCTCTCACCCCACCGCACACCCAGGAACCCACCATGGCAGTCAAGAAGATCGCCTACGACCAGGAAGCCCGTGAGCGCATGCGCGACGGCGTCCGCCAGCTCGCCCGCGCCGTCAAGGTCACTCTCGGCCCCCGCGGCCGCAACGTGATCATCGAGAAGAGCTTCGGCAGCCCGACCGTCACCAAGGACGGCGTCACGGTCGCCAAGGAAGTCGAGCTCGAGGGCAAGTACGAGAACATGGGCGCCCAGCTCGTGAAGGAGGTCGCCTCGAAGACCTCCGACGTCGCCGGTGACGGCACGACGACGGCAACCGTCCTCGCGGAAGCCATCTTCGAGGAAGGCCTCAAGAACGTGACCGCCGGCGCCAACCCGGTCGCCATCAAGCGCGGCATCGAAGCTGCGGTCGCCAAGGTCACCGAGCACCTGCAGAAGCAGGCGACCAAGGTGAAGGGCAAGACCGAGATCGCCCAGGTCGGGTGCATCGCAGCCAACAACGACCCCGAGATCGGCAACATGATCGCCGACGCGATGGAGCGGGTCGGCCAGGACGGCGTCATCACCGTCGAAGAGGGCAAGAGCCTCGCGACCGAGGTCGACTGGGTCGAGGGCATGCAGTTCGACAAGGGCTACCTGTCGCCGCACTTCGTCACCGCTCCGGAGCGCATGGAGACGGTCCTCGAGGACCCGTTCATCCTGGTCCACGAGAAGAAGATCTCGTCGATCAAGGACATGCTGCCGATGCTCGAGAAGATCGCGCAGTCCGGCCGCCCGCTGCTGATCATCGCCGAGGACGTCGAAGGCGAAGCCCTCGCGACGCTGGTCGTCAACAAGCTCCGCGGCATCTTCAAGTGCTGCGCGGTCAAGGCGCCGGGCTTCGGTGATCGTCGCAAGGCGATGCTCGAGGACATCGCGGTGCTGACCGGCGCCAAGGCGATCTTCGAAGACCTCGGCGTCACGCTCGAGTCGGTCACCACCGCCGAGCTGGGCACGGCCAAGAAGGTCGTCGTCACCAAGGACGACACGACCATCATCGAAGGCGCCGGCAAGAAGAGCGACGTCCAGGGACGCATCGGTGCGATCCGCGCCGAGATGGACCGCACGACCTCCGACTACGACCGCGAGAAGCTCCAGGAGCGCCTCGCCAAGCTGTCGGGCGGTGTGGCCCAGATCCTGGTCGGCGCAGCCACCGAGGCCGAGATGAAGGAGAAGAAGGCCCGCGTCGAAGACGCGCTGCACGCGACCCGTGCGGCCGTCGAGAGCGGCATCCTCCCCGGCGGCGGCGTCGCGCTGCTCCGCGCACAGACCGCGATCGAGAAGATGGAGCTCAAGGCAGACGAGCGCATCGGTGCGGACATCGTCCGTCGCGCGCTGGAAGCCCCGATCCGTCAGATCGCAGCCAACGCGGGCGTCGACGGCTCGATCGTCGTCCAGAACCTGCGCGCCCAGAAGTCGGTGACCCACGGCTACAACGCCGCGTCGGACACCTACGAGGACATGATCAAGGCGGGCGTCATCGACCCGGCCAAGGTCACGTGCACCGCGCTGCAGAACGCGGCCTCGGTCTCGACCCTGCTCCTGACCACCGAGGCGCTCGTCTCGGTCGTCCCGGAGAAGAAGAAGGGCGGCGGCGGCCACGACATGGACGACATGGACTACTGATCCCGTCCGTGAGCTGACGGGCGACGGCGCATGCCGTCGCCCTCCTCGCCGCCCCGGCCGAGCCCGCTCGGTCGGGGCGGTGTCGTTACCGGCATCGGCTGGACCGCGAACCGTTCAGCGCCGCAGCCGACTCTCGAAGTCGGCGAGCTGGGCTTCCCACTCGGCCAGCCGCTCCTCGACGTCGCGCCCAGGCCGCTGGTCCGCGCCACGCACGATGCCCGCCAGATAGGTCAGCTGGTCGAGCAGCATGGGCTGCTGGTAGGTGCCGCGCGCCGTGCGGAGGGCGGCCAGGATCTCGGCACGCAGCGCCTGCTCGTCCGCGTCTTCGGTCTCCGCAGCCGCGTCCGCTTCGATCCGCCGCGCGCGGCCGATCGCGTCGCGGATCTGGAGCCCGATGCGCTCCTGCATGGCCACATCCTCGGGCGTGATGCCTTCGGCGAGCACCCGCTGCTCGAGCCCGACCTCGAGCACAGCCTCGGCTCGCTGACCGCCTCCGGCCAGCCGGAGCCGGTAGGTTCCCGGCGCGACCATCGGACCCGAGCCGCCTGCTCGACGCCGATCGGGGTGCCATGCCCCGGCGTGCTGCATGTCCCAGACGAAGCGGTTCGCGCCGACCGCCTTCGGCAGCTTCGGGGTGCCGACCCGGAGCAGCTCGAGCGCCCGCATGCCCGGCTCGTCGGGCTCGACCCACTCCTCGCCCGCCGACTCGCTCGACAGCACGCGGACCAGCTGGCCCGTCCCGCTGCGGATCTCGAGCGTGAGCTCGCCTTCGAAGCCCTCCGGAAGCCAATAGTCCAGCACAGCACCCGGTCCGGGGTACTCCGGGATCGAGCGGGAACCACGGTGGTGCTGGCGCAGCGCACGGCGCGGCGTCGCGAACGCGAATGCGTCGGCCGCAAGGCCTGACCCGAACGCGCGCAGCGGGCCCAGGTCGTCGAGCACCCAGAACGAGCGCCCCATCGTCGACAGCACGAGGTCGCCCGTCGGGTGGATCGCGATGTCGGTCACCGGGACGACCGGGAGACCGTTCTCCAGGCGCTGCCACGCCCCTCCGTCGTCGAACGACACGTAGAGCCCGCTCTCGGTGCCGCAGTACAGCAGACCCGGCCGCACCGGGTCTTCCCGAACCACGCGGACCGGTTCGTCGACCGGAATGCCGTTCTCGCCGTCCGTCAAGAGCGTCCAGCTGGCGCCGTAGTCCGTCGTCCGCAGCGCGTAGGGGCGGTCATCGCCGAGCTGGTAGCGGAGCACGGTCGCGTAGGCCTTGCCGTCCTGGTGCGGCGAAGGCTCGACGCACTGGACGCGCCCCCCACCCTCGATCAGCCCGGGCGTCACGTCCCGCCACGACTGGCCGCCGTCCCGCGTCACGTGGATC
>JBEAPQ010000420.1:0-3121 GCA_041164325.1 Planctomycetota bacterium
TTTCCGGTGCCCATACCCTGTTGGAAACACCTGTTCCCATACCGAACACAGCAGTTAAGCAACAGGGGCCGATGATAGTCGCAAGGCGAAAGTAGGTCAGTGCCGGGTTCAAATACGAAAGGGCGGCCGCACATCGTGCGGTCGCCCTTTCTTCGTTACGGGCTCCTGCGCCTTCGGCTCGAGAGTGCACCCTGGCGGTGCTCCTCCTGGATCGCGGCACAGGTGGGGAACCGAGCGGGTCACCGTTCCGGATCGCCGTGCCGGGCGAGCAAGGGGCCGATCCGCCGCTCGAGGTTGCGGAAGTGCGCGCCCCGCGGGCGGGCGGGTCAGCGATCCGGTGATCCGTGCCCCGCGGCACGCGGGGGATGGCTCGGGCACTTGCCCCGTGCGGATGGGACGCTGGGAGTCCGTACTCTGCGCATGAACAGCCTGCCGCTGGCCACGGCCGCGGATTCAGCCTGCCGATCCAGCCGGACCCGTGGGCGGTCGGAGGATGCGGCCTGGTCTGTTCGCCGGAGGTCGAAGAATGCGGCCGGGTCTGTTCGCAGCAACGTAGGCAGGTGGTCCCCGCACCGCGTGCGTCCGGGTTGCACGGAGAGATAAGGCGAGTTTGGTGCAGCGATTCCCTCCATTGGTCGTCTCCTCCGCGGGGACATAGGCGAACAGTGTGGGGCCCACAACCCTTGTCATGACACCAAACGCACCAGGCGCGGAAACCGGGCCCCGCCCCCTCCACTCGTCCCTTCTTTCTCTCCTGGGGGTGGCCCTGTTGGGCGCTCCGGCGGTTTCGCAGGGATCGCTGCGATCCGTCCCGGTGCCCCTGCCGACGGACACCGACAGTTTCGTGCGCGACCGTGATGCCGCAGCGCGCCTCGGCAAGGCCCTCTTCTGGGACGAGCAGGTCGGCGGTGATGGCCTCGTCTCCTGTGCCACTTGCCACTTCCACGCCGGCGCGGACTCTCGCACCGAGAACGTCCTCCATCCGGGGCCGAACGGCGCGTTCGAAACTCTGCTCGGCCCGGGCAGGACGCTCACCGCCATGCACTTTCCGCTGCGAGGCGACGACGTGGCTGGCTCACCGGGCATCGTGGCGAGCCGCTTCCTCGGCCTCGACCCAGTCCGTCCGGCGGACCAGCAGCTGCCGGTCAACGACGGCGTGTTCTTCCCCTTCCGCCAAGTGACCGGGCGGAACAGCCCGAGCTCCCTGCTCGCGGTCTATTACGAAACCAACTTCTGGGACGGACGCGCCAGTGCCACCTTCAATGGCGTCGACATCACCGGGGAGCGAGGTCGCACGATCTACGTGGACGGGGCCTACAGCCTGATCGCCACCCGCATCGCGATGGAACCCGCGAGCGCGGCGTCCCAGGCCGTCGGACCGCCCACCAGCGCCGTCGAGATGGCCTGCGACGGCAGGTCGTTCCAGGAACTGGGCCGCAAGCTGCTGGGTCGCATGCCGCTGGCGACGCAGATGGTCGCCCCCGACGACAGCCTGCTGGGCCCATGGTCCCTCTGGCCGCTGCCGGGGATCTCACTCACCTACGAGGAGATGATCCGTGAGGCCTTCCACGAGGCCTACCACACGAGCAACCACTCCACCGCGGAGGGCTACACGCAGATGGAGGCCAACTTCCCCTTCTACTGGGGCCTCTCCATCCTGCTTTACAACGCGAAGCTGATCCCGGACCAGACTCCGTACGACCGCTTCGCCGAGGGAGATCGATCGGCGCTCACCTCCAGCGAGCGCCGCGGCCTCGAGCTGTTCGAGGGCAAGGCACGCTGCGACAAGTGCCACGGCGGACCGCTGTTCTCGGCTGCGGCCATCGACGGCGGCAACGGTGGACGCGCCTTCGCCAACATCGGCCTGACGCCACAGGACCTGGATCCCGGTCTCAGGAGGGGCAGATTCAAGACGCCCTCACTTCGCAACGTCGACCTCACCGGGCCCTACTTCCACACCGGCAGGTATCTGACCCTGAGGCAGGTCGTGGACTTCTACGACCGCGGCGGGGACGTGGACAACCGCGACAAGGACTCGCAGGTGCGCAGGCTCGACCTGAGGGAAGGCGAGAAGCGGGACCTCGTAGCCTTCATGCTCGCCCTCACTGACGAGCGGGTGCGCTACTCGCGGGCGCCGTTCGACCATCCGTCGCTCAATCTGCCGGACGGCGTGCCGCTCCCGGCCGTCGGCGCCGGTGGCCGACAGCAGCCGGTCAGGCGGTTCCTCGACGCCGACCCGTTCCAGCGCTGACGCACACGGACCCGCCCCGGTGGCTGCGAGGGTGTGGCCCGAGCGGTGGGCTGCATGGAGCCGGTCGGGATGCAGAATCTCGGACTGTCGACGCCGCGCCAGGAGGGGCGCGGTGGGCCGGGCAGCCGGCGAGCGAGCACGGGCGAGCCGGCCGCCCGCAATCTGAGCGGCCGGCTCGCGAGGAGAGTCGCGAGCCGAGATGATCCGAGCTGCACGGACGACCCCGATGCCGCCACCCGGCGGCCGATCTTCCGTATCCGGGCGGAACCGCCGAGCTGCAGCATGCCGAATCGAACCGCTATCCGCCGCGGCGCCGACCGCCTTGTGATTCGGGCGCTGACGATCCTGTTGGCAGGGTGCGCGGCTCCGCATTCGTCCGGCGTCAGCCGCAACGACGTAGACCTCCAGCAACGCCACCACACGCTCGGCTCGGGAGCCTCACGGTCCGCCCGCGCAGCGGCCTACGCCCAGGCGGTCGACATCGCCCGCGGATCGCGACCGGACGCGAGCGATCGCAACCTGCTGGCGTTGACTCCGGAGCAGGACGGGATCTGGCGCACGATCGACGGCACGCCGCACGTCCTCGTCGTCACCTGGACCAACTTCGAGGGCTACCCCGGGCCGGGGCAGCGCTGCCGCAACGGTGACTACGAGGTGTGGGTGACGGCCGTTCCCGAGCTGCGCCGTTTCGTCGCCGACTACCAGGTCGATGGACGCAGGCCGGACCGCACCGCACTCAGCAACAGACTCGAGGAGCTCCTCGGCCTGCCCCCCGGCGCTGACCACAAGTGGATGGTCGAGATGTGGGCGCCTGCCGACCGCTTGTTCCGGCCGAGCGCCGACCCGGAGGTCACTGACCACGAGGCATCG
>JBEAPQ010000421.1:0-4194 GCA_041164325.1 Planctomycetota bacterium
CGGTTCATCACGTAGCCTGCTTACCCGATGTGGTGGTTCGGTCGAAGCGCGCGACGTGCCCGCATGCTGCGTCGGTCGCCGATCGACCCGGCGGTGTGGACGACGCTGCTCCGCGAGATTCCCGTGCTGCACGGTCTCGATGCTGACGAGGCGCGTCAGCTCCACGACGCGACGGTGGTTCTCACCCAGGAGATCGACTGGGTCGGCTGCGGCGGCTTCACGGTCGGCGACACGGAGCGCGTGACGATGGCCGCGCAGGCCGCGCTGCTGACGCTCGGGCTCGGCGTCGACGCGCTGTCCTCGGTGGGCACGGTGCTCGTCTACCCGGCGGGCTTCCGGACGCGGGCCCACCGCGAAGACGAGTTGGGCGTCGTCCACGAGGGCGGCGAGGACCTGCTCGGCGAAGCCTGGTACGACGGGCCCGTCGTGCTCAACTGGGAAGACGTCGCGGACGTCGCCCCGGGCGAACCCTTCAACCTCGTGCTCCACGAATGTGCGCACAAGCTCGACATGCTCGACGGCTACGAGGACGGCATCCCGCCGCTGCACCGCGGCATGGACCGGGATGCGTGGGCACGGGACTTCGCGGCCGCGCGGCGTGAGCTCGCGCGGCTCGAGGCAGACGGGCACGAACCGGCGATCGATCCTTACGCGGCCGAGGACGAGGCCGAGGGGTTCGCGGTCTTCACGGAGACGTTCTTCACGGCCCCGGACCTGCTGCAGGTCGCCTTCCCACGCGTCTACGATCACCTGAAGGCGTTCTACCGCCAGGATCCCGTGCGGCGCCTCGCGGGCCCCTGAACCAAGCGATGCTCCACACCTACTGCGAGAGTCCGGTCGGCGACCTGCTGCTGGTGGGGGACGGCGCCACCGTCTGCGCGATCCACCTGCCCCGTGAAGGCCAGCGGAAGGATCCGTCGCCCGCGTCGGTCGAGGAGCCCGGGGCCTTCGCCGACGCGCGGCGGGAGCTCGGCGAGTACTTCGCCGGGCGTCGCGAGACGTTCGGTTTCGCGAGGGAGCAGGGCGGCACGCCGTTCCAGCTCAGCGTCTGGGCCGAGCTCGCGCGGATCCCGTTCGGGGCGACGATCACGTACGGCGAGTTGGCGCGGCGGATCGGGCGTCCGCAGGCCTTTCGGGCGGTCGGGACCGCCAACGGCCGCAATGCGCTGCCGATCGTCGTGCCCTGCCACCGGGTGGTCGCGGCCGATGGGCTCGGGGGCTTCGGGGGAGGGCTCGCGGTCAAGCGCATCCTGCTCGACCTCGAGCGGCGCGCGCTGGCTTCGCCTTGCCCCGCGGATCCCCGGGCGTAGCGTGGTGACCCGTGCGGTGCCGGCTGGCGCTGCACCGCCGAATCCCGAGGAGGAGCGGGCGTCGTTCCCGTCCTCGCTACCCGAAGCCCTCTCTCTCCCGTGCCGCGATGAAGCTCGACCCCACCCAGCTGAAGGACTGGCAGATCGCCGAAGCCGCCGAGTCCTCGATGAAGCCCCTGTCCGGACTCGCGGACGACCTCGGCCTCGTCGGGGACGAACTCATCCCGATGGGGCGACGGCTCGCCAAGGTCGACTACGCCAAGGTCCTGCAGCGGCTCGAGGGACGGCCGCGCGGCCACTACGTCGATGTCACGGCCATCACGCCGACGCCGCTCGGAGAGGGCAAGACGACGACGACGATCGGGCTCGTCCAGGGACTCGGCAAGATCGGCAAGCGGAGCATCGGCGCGATCCGCCAGCCCAGCGGTGGGCCGACCTTCAACATCAAGGGTTCGGCAGCGGGCGGGGGACTCGCCCAGGTGGTGCCTCTCGCCGAGTTCTCGCTCGGTCTGACCGGGGACATCGACGCGATCACCAACGCGCACAACCTGATGATGGTCGCGTTGACGGCCCGCATGCAGCACGAGCGCAACTACGACGACGCGCGCCTGGCCAAGAGCGGGCTCCGGCGGCTCGACATCGATCCGGAGCAGGTCGAGGTCCGCTGGGTCATGGACTTCTGTGCCCAGGCGCTGCGGGACATCCGCATCGGCCGCGGCGGCAAGATGGACGGCTACGAGATGGACAGCGGGTTCGCGATCACCGTCTCGAGCGAGATCATGGCGATCCTGGCGGTCTGCAAGGACCTGCGCGATCTGCGCGCGCGGATCGGCCGGATGGTCGTCGCGCGGAGCCGGGACGGGGGCGAGGTGACCGCGGCCGACCTCGAGGTCGACGGCGCGATGACCGCGTGGCTCGTCCAGGCGATCAACCCGACTCTCATGCAGACGATCGAAGGCCAGCCGGTCTTCGTGCACGCGGGTCCGTTCGCGAACATCGCGATCGGCCAGAACTCGATCATCGCCGACCGGCTCGCGACCGCGCTCGGTGACTACGTCGTCACCGAGAGTGGCTTCGGTGCAGACATCGGCTTCGAGAAGTTCTGGAACCTGAAGTGCCGGTTCTCCGGGCTCAAGCCGAGCGCGGTCGTCATCGTGGCGACGACCCGTGCGCTGAAGATGCACGGGGGTGGCCCCGAGGTGAAACCGGGCGTCGCGCTCGACCCTGCCTACACGCAGGAGAACCTGGAGCTCCTGGAAGCCGGCTGTGCGAACCTGATCGCGCACATCGAGACCGTCAAGAAGAGCGGTGTCCGCCCCGTGGTCTGCATCAACAGCTTCCACACGGACACGCCAGCCGAGATCGCGCTCCTGCGCCGGGTGTCCGAACAGCACGGCGCGCTGTGCGCGCTGTCGGAGCACTGGCTCCGCGGCGGGGAAGGCGCGGTGGAGCTCGCCGAGGCCGTCGTCCAGGCCTGCGAGGAGGGCAACGACTTCCGCTTCCTCTACGAGCTCGACATGCCGCTGTCGCAGCGGATCGAGACGATCACGCGCGAGGTCTACGGCGGTGCTGGTGTGACCTACACCGACGAGGCCCAGGCCAAGCTCGCGGCGTTCGAAGCCGATCCGCGGACCGCCGAACTCGGCACCTGCATGGTGAAGACCCACCTGAGCCTGTCCCACGATCCCGAGCTCAAGGGCCGGCCGACCGGTTGGGAACTGCCGATCCGGGATGTCCTCGTCTACCGGGGTGCCGGCTTCATCGTGCCGGTGGCCGGCGCCATCAAGCTGATGCCCGGGACAGGCTCCGACCCGGCCTTCCGCCGCATCGACGTCGACGTCGAGACCGGCCGCGTCCAGGGGCTCTTCTGATCTCTTGGCCCCACGGCCCGAGACCGCACTCCGCCCGCCAAGTCCTCCGACCCGAGACACGACTCCATGACCGCCGAGATCATCCACGGCAAGCAGATCGCCCAGGACATCCGCGCCGAGCTCCAGCAGGAGGTCGCCTCCCTCGTGGCCCAGGGCATCCGTCCCGGCCTGGGCGTGATCCTGGTCGGCGACGATCCGGCCTCGAACTCCTACGTCACGGCGAAGGAGAAGGCCTGTGAGGAGATCGGGATCTACTCCGACGACAACCGACTGCCGGCGGAGACGACGCAGGACGAACTTCTCGCGAAGGTCGCGGCGATGAACGCGGATCCGAAGATCAACGGCATCCTCGTCCAGCTGCCGCTGCCGAAGCACATCGACGAGGCTGCCGTCCTGATGGCCATCGACCCATCGAAGGACGTCGACGGTTTCCACCCGGTCAACGTCGGCAAGATGGTCGTCGGCGAGAAGGCGTTCCTGCCGTGCACCCCCCACGGTGTGATCCAGATGCTGCTGCGCAGTGGCGTCGAGACGTCGGGAGCCCACGCGGTCGTCGTCGGCCGCAGCAACATCGTCGGCAAGCCGGTCGCCAACATGCTCGTCCAGAAGCAGAAGGGCGGAGACGCGACCGTCACGGTGTGCCACACCAGGACGCGAGACCTGGCGGCTCACGTGCGTCAGGCGGACATCGTGATCGCCGCGGCGGGGCGCCCGAACACGATCACTGCCGACATGGTCAAGCCGGGCGCCGTCGTCATCGACGTCGGCGTGAACCGCATCGAAGACGCGACCAAGAAGAACGGCTTCCGCCTCGTCGGCGACGTCGACTTCGATGCCGTGGCCGAGGTTGCCAGCAAGATCACGCCGGTGCCGGGTGGCGTCGGGCCGATGACGATCACGATGCTCCTCTGGAACACGGTCGAGGCGGCGAAGCAGGCACACGGCCTCGCCTGATGCGCCTGGCGGCCCTCGCGTCGAGGGCCGTCGTCAGCCGTCCAGCGTGGCGAGGACCG
>JBEAPQ010000422.1:0-4787 GCA_041164325.1 Planctomycetota bacterium
CGCGCGCGATGGACGGAATGCGCGAGGCCGCTCGAAGGCTCGCGGAGGAGCGCGACGCGGGCGTCGGCACGCAGCGCGTCCAGGAGGACGTGGTCGCGACGCTCGACCGGCTCCTCGCCGAGGCGCAGCGACAGCAGCGATCCTCGAGAGGTTCGTCCCGTTCGAAGTCTCGTCAGAGCCAGTCGTCCGAGTCCCAGGATCCCTCCGAGCGGAACGGACAGGAGCAGAGCACGGGTCGACCATCGGACTCGATGTCCCGTGGTGGTTCGAACGAGCCGGGATCCGACGAGTCCACGACATCGCCGCGATCGGACGATGCCGCCGCCTCGGGCGCCGAACTCGAGGAGTCGCGGGTCGAATGGGGACGCCTGCCCGACCGTGTCCGCGAGCTCATCCTGCAAGGCCGTCGGGATCGGGTTTCGACGCTCTACGAGCGGATCACGCGCGAGTACTACCGGCGACTCGCAGAGGAGGCGTCTCGATGAGATCAGATCGCGGGACGATTTTCCCGAAGTCCTTCGACGTCGCGGCCGTGACCAGATCGTGTGGCCTCGTCCTGCTCTGGACGGGTGTCGCCGGCCTCCACTCGACCACGCACGGCGGCGTGTCAGGGGGGATCGCGTTTCCGCGCGACACCATGACGCAAGGGCTCCTGCAGGCCGCGCCGACGCCACGTGCTTCCGGTGAAGCCGCGCTCGCGTCGGATGCCCCCATGGTCTCGATGCGACCCGGAACTCCGGCCGGCGGACGGATGTTCGAGACGCTCCAGGAGCAGGCCGCATCGGAATCCAAGCCCGCGGACGATGCGACGGGAAAGCCCGACGATGCAGGCGCCGAGAATGCACCCGCTGCGGATGAGATCACGCCTGCGCTCGAGGAGTCCGTGCGACGCGGGTTCGAGTACCTCCGTCGGCAGCAGAAGCCCGAGGGCTGCTTCGGGCAGGGCCGGTTCGCCGAGCACATCGGCGTCACCAGTCTCTGCGCGATCGCCTTCCTCGCCGACGGCAACGTGCCCGGACGAGGCGAGTTCGGAGACTGCGTGCGCAAGGCGCTCGACTTCGTCCTCGACCACTCCACGGAGACCGGTCTCCTCGTCTCCGACGAGACCCACGGCCCCATGTACGGTCACGGCTTCGCGACGCTCTTCCTCGGCGAGATCTACGGGATGAACCAGGAGGACGACCGGGTCCGCGACGCGCTTGTCCGGGCGGTCCAGCTGATCGTCAGCAGCCAGAACGACGAGGGGGGCTGGCGCTACAACCCGGTGCCGAACGACGCGGACGTCTCGGTGACGATCTGCGAGGTCATGGGGCTCCGATCGGCGCGCAACGCGGGTGTGAAGGTCCCGAAGTCGACGATCGACGATGCGATCGCGTACGTGCGCGCGTGCCAGAATCCCGACGGCGGCTTTCGCTACATGAAGGACATCGGCACGTCCGGATGGCCTCGGACGGCGGCAGGCGTGGCGAGCCTCTTCTACGCGGGCGTGTACGAGGACGACTCGATCGACCGTGGGCTCGACTACATCCGGAACACCGCCTTCCCCCGCGGTGTCGCCGGACGGGGCGCGGCCTATGCACAGCCTCACTACTTCTACGGGCACTACTACGCGGTGCAGGCCATGTACCTGGCTGGAGGCTCGCGCTGGCGCGAGTGGTGGCCTGCGATCCGCGACGAGCTGATCGCGCGTCAGAATCCAGACGGGTCCTGGAGCGATTCCCAGGGCGACGCGTACGGCACCGCGATGGCGCTGATCATCCTCCAGATGCCGAAGCGGTACCTTCCGATCTTCCAGCGCTAGTCGGTTCGCGAGTACGAGCACCGTGACGACGCGTCGTTCCACAGGCACTTTCCGATTCCCGTGTCGAGATACGGACGCACATGGCGATCTGCTCGCGAGTCCATGCGCTCCCTCACGCGGACGACGGGCCGGCAGTCGCCGCGCAACGGCGATTCGCAGCGGTCCGACGCGCAGGAGCAGCCGATGAACCGACTTGAAGGCCATCGATCGAAGCGCTTCGCCGCTTGTCGTCGTCTCATCGCTCCGCTCGCGCTCGCATGCGTCGCGATGCACGCATCCGCCGGAGGTTCCTCCGCAGCGCCACGAAGGGCCGTTCCTCCGGGCACGGTCCGTGTGCTCGGAGAGGATGGCGTCTGTACCACCGGGGTGCTCGAGCGGATCGACGCGGAGGGATGGCATCTCGGCCAGGTCGCCGGCGCGAACGCCGACATCGTGATCGTCCGCGCGATCGCGGGCATGGTCGAGCTCGACGGATGGAGCGCCTGGGGAACCGGTGGCGAGCGGGTGGAGGCCGTGAGCCAGCCCTCGGGCATGCTCGACCTGCACGACGGGCAGCGCTTGCCCGGAGCACTCGAGATCGACGCGGGTGTCGCCCAGTGGAACCACAGGTGGATCGGTGCGATCCCCGTCGAGATCGAGCGGGTGTCGGTCCTGAGGCTCGCTGGCGGCCGCGCTGTCCGTGGTCGCGACGACGCCGACATCGTGCTTCTCCTGAACGCCGACCGGATCGCGGGATTCGTCGAGTCGATCGGGAGCGAGGTCGCGATCGAGCCGCTCGAGTCCGACCTGCCCGAGGAGGACGGCGAGAAGCCGGACGAGCCGGTCGAGGATCCTTCGGACGATGGAGCGCGCGCCGCGGTGCCCGCCGACATCCGCTCGATCGAGCTCGCTCGGATCGCCGCGATCGCCTTCGCACCGACGATCGATCCGCCGGCGCCTGGAGCGCTTGCATGGACGCGCGACGGCTCCGTGGTTCGCTACCGCGATCTCCGGCTCGACGACGCCGGATCGCTCGCCTTCTCGCTCGACGATCCGATGCTCTCGAAGGCGCGCGCCGAGGACACGTCGGCGAACCTCGCCGCCGACGTCGTCGGCGTCGTCGTGTCCCCTGCTCGACTCCATCCGATCTCGTCGCTTCCCGTCCTCGATCCGCTCGGACCCGTCGACGGGTACCGGGTGTCCGGAGGACTGCGGCGCGGGCCCTCCGACGACGGTTCGGACCATGTGCTCGGGCTTTCGGATCTCGTGCTGCTCGGACCACAGCGCCTCTCGTTCGACGTCGGCGGGCTCGGCGGAGCGGGGCTCGTGCTTTCGATGGAATGCGGCGTGCTCGAGCCAGCGCCTCCCGACGCGCTCGTCGGCGTCGAGGTGCATGCCGACGGAGTCCGCATCGAACGGTTCGTGCAGCGAAGCGGCGCTTCGGCGCCGATCGCGGTCCCTTTGCCCGAAGGCACCCGCCGTCTCGACCTCGTTGTCGACGACGGCGGCAACGGCATCGCCGGGGACCGTCTCCTCGTGCGTCGCGCCGTCGTGATCTCGCGTCCGCGCTCCGACGGTCGCTGAGGGTTCCGTCCGCCTCCGCCACCGGCCGTGCCGCGTCCATCGAAGGCCGTCGAAGGCCTCCGCGCGGATCCAGCCGTCGGAACCGAACCGGACCGCCGTGCTTCCGTCGCGGCAGGTCGCGAGCCGCCGCCTGCCGACGAGATGCGGCGCGAACCGGTCGCTCCGGAAGCGTCGCGAGGCCGTCGACTGCACGACGACGAGCGGGTCCGCCGCGGCGACCAGGTCCGCGACGGCCTCGCGCCAGCTGCCGTGATGCGGGAGCTCCAGCAGATCGCACGCGAGCATCGACGGGTCGCGAGTCGCGGAGACGACGAGCCTCGCCGCGGCCTCCGTCTCGATGTCGCCCGTGAAGAGGACGCGTCCGACGACCTCGTTGCGCGCTGCGCCGGCATTCGAGAGCAGCTCGACTCGCGCGACGAGCGAGCAGTCGTTCGCCCGCCGCGGCGCGGGTCCGGGGCGTGGCCAGAGGAACCGCCATCGCATCCCCGGCAGCTCGATGGAGGCGCCTTCCTCGACCGTCCGCACACCCACGCCGGTCGACTCGAGCACCGTCAGCAGCTCGTCGACCGCCGGTGCTCGCCGACGGGCCTCGAGAAACGTCCTGTGCACGATCACCTCGCCGACGCCGACCGACCGCACCAGGTCGACGATCGCGCTGAAGTGATCGAGGTTCGGGTGACTCAGCACGACGAGGTCGATCCGCTTCCCGCGTCGCTCGAGCCACGGCAGCAGGGTCCGCGCGCCGGCCGCGCCGTCGCTCGACGAGCCGGCGTCGAACAGGGCGACGGTCGGACCGCTCTCGACGATGTGCATCGATCCGTCGCCGACGGCGATCGTCGTGACGCACGGCTCGTCGGCCGTGCTCGAGGAGACGGGTGCGACTGCCGCGCACGCGATCACGCCGGCAGCGACTGCCGCCGCGCGTCGCCACCACCTGCGGCGGAGGACGATGGAGGCGACCATCGTCGCGACGAGCGCGACGGCGGTCGCACCGCCGACCGTCCCGACCGGGACCGACCCTCCGAGGTGCGCGAGACTCCACTCGACGAGTCCGACCTGCATCGCGGCCGGCGTCCAGACGAGCGGTCCGGCCCAGGCGACGAGCGACGGCCATGCCAGTCCGAGGATCGCCTTCGGATACGCGACGACCAGGGTGGCCGACGAGAGTGGCGCGCACACCAGCGTGCGCAGCGCGCCGAAGGGCTGCACGGTGCCGAAGTGCATCAGGACGATCGGTGCGCTCGTCAGGAACGCCGCGGCCGAGGCCGCGATGGCCGCACCGGACGCCTCCCCAAGGATGCCGACGAGCGGAGATGGCGCGTGTCCCAGCACGTCGCGAGGAAGCCAGCCGAGCCATCGCGACCGGATGGGTCCCGCGAGGTGACGGAGCGCGAGCACGCATCCGAAGCTGAGCTGGAATCCG
>JBEAPQ010000423.1:0-18938 GCA_041164325.1 Planctomycetota bacterium
ACGGCCACGTGAGTCCGTGCGAGCTGTGGAGGTTGAGCAGGACGTCGATCGTCGCGGGCGACGTCAGCGCCATTCTCTGCTCGATCGCCGTGCGCAGCGCCGTGATCTCCGGTTCGGTCGAGTTGTAGGGCGCGGCCCACTCGTTCTCGAGATTGACGCTCGCCGCGTTCGTCCGGTAGTTGCCGAGCATGACGCCGTCGGGATTCGCCATCGGCACGATGTCGACGACGGTGCGCGCCAGCACCATCCGCGACTGCGCAGAACCCGACAGCAGCTCCTCCACGAGGCCTTCGACCACGAAGTAGCTCGTCGTCTCCGCCGGGTGGATTCCCGAGTGGATCCAGATGCGCTGCTTCTGGGCGAGGGGAACGGCCGGGTCCGTCAGCGTGAGCAGCTCGATCGGACGCCCCTGCCGCGACGCGCCCAGGACCTGCACCGAAGCCGCGGGCGAAGCCGTCGCGGCCGCCAGCAGGGCATCCTTGTCGGCGACGAGGTACGGGAAGTACTTGGCGAGCCTCAGCTCGACGACGCCGGGCGGCGTCTGCAGCGTGAACCGGTGCGTCGTGCCGGAGCGCGTCGGCGTCGCCGAGGTCGGCACGCGCGTCCATGGGCCGAACGAGACCCCGTCGGTGCTCAGACTCCAGACCGGCAGGATGATGTCGTTGTAGCCCGCGTTCGTGACCGAGACATCCAGTCGTTCACCCGCCGGGGACAGTCCACGGATGCCGCAGGCCCAGTGCCGGCGAAAGCTGCTCGGCAGGCTGGCATTGCCGTTGTCGTTGCCCATCTGCAGCGTCACCGTCCACGCGGCGCCAGCGCGGACCGCCGCGCCCGACTGGAGCCGCATCCCGGGCTGGTTCTGGTAGACGGTCACCTGCGCCGGCAGCGCGCTGGCGA
Organism: Planctomycetota bacterium; assembly: GCA_041164325.1. Taxonomy (GTDB): domain Bacteria; phylum Planctomycetota; class UBA1135; order UBA1135; family UBA2386; genus JAQCBR01. The sequence continues at coordinate 898 of JBEAPQ010000423.1, forward strand.
AGAGGCTGCCGAGAACGACCGCGAGGAGTCCGGCTGGGTGGCGCATGGGCTGGGATGATCGAGCGGCGCGCCGAGGAGGTCCACCGCCTCGGGAATCCGCGGAATCGGCTCCCAGGAACATCGGCAGCACGGACCCCGAGCCCGTATCCTCCCGCGCCATGCGCTCCCCTCTGCTGACCGCCCTGGCGCTCTGCGCGGCGGCAACGACCCTTCCCGCCCAGGACGCACCGCCCCCGAACGGTCCGCGGGCCGTCGATCCCGGCTGGCATGCCCTGGTGGGCGCCCGGGTGATCGTGGCTCCTGGCAAGGTGGTCGACCGCGCGACCGTCGTCGTCCGCGACGGACGCATCGTCTCGGTCGAACCGGGCGGCCTCGCACCCGAGGGCGCCCGCATCCACGACTGTGCCGGCCTGACGGTGCATGCGGCCTTCGTGGACGCCCACGTGCCGGTCGAAGCACCTCGCCCCGACCCGTCGGCTCCGGGTTCGTCCTGGCACCCCGATGTCGTCCCCCAACGTTCGGCCCTGGATGGCATCGGCCTGTCGAACGAGCGCGCGCGCGAACTGCGGGGACTCGGCTTCGCCGTCGCCGCGGTCCACCCCCAGGACGGCATCATCCGCGGTCGCTCCGGCATCGTGACGCTCGAAGACGTCGCGGACGAAGCGCGACGGGACACGCTGCCGGGCCAGGAGCGGATCGAGATCGCATTCGACCGTTCCCGCGGTGGCTACCCCGGCTCGCTGATGGGCTCGATCGCGCTCGTCCGACAGACCCTCGCCGACGCCGCGCACGACGGGCAGACCGACGCGCCGGGTGGACCGGACACTGCGTTCGGCGCGCTGCGCGCGACGCCCGCCACGGTGTTCGTGGGACGCGATGAGGTCGACCTGCTGCGCGGCGCGCGCGTCCTTCGCGAGTTCGGTCGGATGGAAGGCAGCCTGCTGGTCGGGAGCGGGATGGAGTTCCGCCGCCTGGACACCGTCGCATCGCTCGGCCTACCGCTCGTGCTGCCGCTGGCGTTCCCCGCACCCCCCGAGGTCGAGACGGTCGACGGTGCCGAGAGCGTCGACCTCCGCCAGATGCTGACGTGGGAGCACGCGCCGACCAACCCGGCGCGCCTCCGCCGCGCGGACGTCGCGTTCGCCCTGACGACCGACCGGCTGGAGAAGCGCAGCGACTTCCTGCCGAACCTCCGCAAGGCGATCGAGCACGGGCTCACCAACGACGATGCGCTCGCCGCGCTGACGACCACGCCCGCACGCCTCCTCGGCCTCGACGCCGAACTCGGGACCGTCGAGGTCGGCAAGCACGCCCACCTGTGCATCGTGGACGGCGAGCCGTTCGCCGCCGATCGGACGCTGCGCGCGGTCTTCGTCGCCGGCAAGCACCACACGGTCGAGGCTGCCCCCACGCTGACGCTGGCCGGCAGCTGGGAGGCGACGCTGAACCACCTCGACGTGGCGGTCACCGAACTGCGCTTCGACGGCGAGCGCAAGCTCACGCTGGTCGCAGGCGGCGCGGACGAGCCGCCGACGGCCAGCGCGCGCAAGGTGGAGAAGGGCACCCGCAAGGTCGACGTGCTCTTCGATGCCGACAAGCTCGGCGGCGACGGCACCTGGAAGCTCACGGCGCTCGTCCAGGGTGACCGCATGAGCGGCATTGGCGTCGCGGCCGACGGCTCACGCTTCGCGTGGACCGCCCGGCGCAAGGCCGGAGAGGCCACCCCGGGTGACGAAGAGAAGGCCGCGGACGAGGCTAAGAAGCCCGCCGCCGACCTGCTTGGCAAGGCGCTGCCGGTGCCGTTCGGCGCGTTCGGCAGGGCGACCGCGCCGACCCCGCAGGACGTCGTGGTCCAGGGCGCCACGATCTGGACCGCCGGACCGGCCGGCCGGATCGACAACGGAACGCTGGTCGTGCGATCCGGCAGCATCGCCTGGGTCGGCCCCAGCGACGGGGCGCCGATGCCGAAGGGTGCCCTGGTCCTGGATGGCACAGGCCTCCACGTCACGCCGGGTCTGATCGACTGCCACAGCCACACGGGCATCGAGGGTGGCGTCAACGAAGGCTCGCAGGCCGTCACGTCCGAGGTCCGGATCGGCGACGTCCTCGATCCGGACGACATCCACTGGTACCGCGAACTGGCCGGCGGCCTGACCGCAGCGAACCAGCTGCACGGCTCGGCCAACCCGATCGGCGGCCAGAACCAGGTGGTCAAGCTCCGCTGGGGCGTGCAGGACCCCGAGGCCATGAAGCTCGCGGGCTCGATCCCGGGCATCAAGTTCGCGCTCGGCGAGAACGTCAAGCGCTCGCGCAGCTCGGACAACACCCGCTACCCGAACACGCGGATGGGCGTCGAGGCGCTGATCCGCGACCGGTTCACGGCAGCGCGCGAGTACGACGTCGCGCTCCGCGGTCCGGACCGCGGAGCCGTGCGCCGCGACCTCGAGTTGGAGGCCCTCGCGGAGATCCTGCGCGGCGACCGTCTCGTCCACTGCCACAGCTACCGCCAGGACGAGATCCTGATGCTGTGCCGTCTGGCCAATGAGTTCGGCTTCCGGATCGGGACGTTCCAGCACGGACTCGAGGGCTACAAGGTGGCCGAGGCGATCCGCGAAGCCGCGATCGGCGCGTCGATCTTCTCCGACTGGTGGGCCTACAAGTATGAGGTCGTCGATGCGATCCCGGAGAACGGCACGATCATGACCCGCGTCGGCGTCAACGTGTCGTTCAACAGCGACAGCAACGAGCTGGCGCGTCGCATGAACACCGAGGCCGCCAAGGCCGTCAAGTACGGCGGTCTCGACCCCCACGAAGCGCTCAAGCTCGTCACGATCAACCCGGCCATCCAACTGGGCGTCGGTGACCGGATCGGATCGCTGGAACTCGGCAAGGACGGCGACTTCGTCCTCTGGTCCGGCAGCCCACTGAGCACCTTCAGCCGCTGCCTCGAGACCTGGATCGACGGGACGCGCTACTGGTCGGAGGACGAGGACCGCGCGCTGGTCGCCGAGGCGGCCGCCGAACGCGCGCGCTTGATCCAGGCCGTGCTCGCCGCCCCGGGCGAGCGGGCGCGGAGCGACCGTAGCCGCAGCGGCGACAACCGGCCGGGCGACTGCGACTGCCTCGACGGGGCGGACGTCTACTTCGAAGAGCTGCGCGCGACGCACGGAGGTGCACGATGAGAACGGCAACCCTGACCCTGGCCCTCCTCGTGGCCACTCCCGGCGTCGCGCAGGATCTGACGATCAAGGCTCCGCCCCAGCGCGGACCCGTCGTCATCCACGGCGCGACGATCCACACCGGCGACGGCCAGGCGATCGAGAACGGCACGATCTGGTTCGCGGACGGACGGATCGGCGGCCTCGGCGCAGAAGGCGTGCCGGCGACGGCCGACCGCGTCGACGGCACGGGCCTCCATGTGTGGCCGGGCATGATCAGCGCGGCCACACGGGTCGGCCTGAACGAGATCGAGTCGATCTCGGCGACGCAGGACTTCCGTGAGATCGGGGACTTCTCGCCCGAAGTGTTCGCGGCTGTCGCCGTGAATCCGGATGCGACGACCATTCCCGTCACGCGGAGCAACGGCGTGCTGACCGTGGGGGTGTTCCCGTCCGGCGGCCTCGTCACGGGCCGTCCGTCGCTGATCCAGCTCGCCGGCTGGACGACCGAGGACATGGCGGTCCGCACCGAGCTCGGGCTCTCGGTCCAATGGCCGACGGCGCGGGTGCGCTCCTGGCGGGGACGCGGCGGCGGCGAAGGTGGCTCCAGCTCCTCCGACGATCGTCGTCGTCAGATCGATGCTTTCTTCGACGACGCCCGCGCCTACCTGCGCGCGCGGAACGCGGACTCCTCGGTCCCGCTCGACATCCGGTTCGCCGCGATGCAGCCGGTGCTCGACGGTCAGCTGCCGGTGTTCCTCGGTGCCAACGATGCCGAGTCGATCCAGGACGCCGTCACGTGGGCGATCGACGAGGGCCTGCGCCCGGTCATCGTCGGCGGGCATGACGCAGACCTGTGCACCGACTTCCTGCGGGGGCACGACGTGCCGGTCGTGGTCCTCGGCACGCACCGACTGCCCGGACGGCGCGACGATCCGCACGACCGCCCGTTCCGGCTTCCAGCCGTGCTGCACGAAGCGGGCGTCCGGTTCTGCATCAGCGGCGAGTTCGGCTACGAGAACGAGCGCAATCTCCCCTACCACGCCGCCAAGGCCGTCGCCTACGGCCTCCCGCTGGAGGCTGCCGAGCGCGCGGTCACGCAGAGCGCCGCCGAGATCCTCGGGGTCGGTGACGAGTTGGGAACACTCGCGCCGGGCAAGCGGGCCACGCTGATCCTGACCGACGGCCACCCGCTCGAAGTCATGACGCACATCCGCGCTGCGTGGGTCAGCGGGCGACGCATCGACCTGACCAACAAGCAGACGCGGCTCGCGCGGAAGTACGAGGAGAAGTACCGCCAGCTCGGGCTCTGGCCGGAAGGCGGGCGCTGACCCGGAACGCTCGATGACCTTGCCTCCTTGCCCTGCGCCGCGCGGCACCTGGGGCACGGTCCTCCTCCCGGTCCGCGACGACGACTCGATCGACTTCACCGCGGTCGAGGCGCAGGTCGACGCACTGCTCCGGCACGGCGTCGACGGCGTCTACACGAACGGGACCGCCGGCGAGTTCTTCGCGCAGGACGAAGACGAGTTCGACCAGCTGTCCCGGATCGTCGCGGACGCGTGCCGGGCCGCGGGCGTTCCGTTCCAGATCGGCATCAGCCACCCGTGTCCACGCACGCAGCGCCAGCGGCTCGAGCGCGCGCGGAAGCTCGGGCCGGCAGCGTTCCAGTGCATCCTTCCGGACTGGGTGAAGCCGAGCGACCTGGAGGTCGCGCGCTTCCTCGCCGGACTCGAGGAAGTGCGCGGCGACGCGGGCCTTGTGCTCTACAACCCGCCCGGCGCACGGCGCGTGCTGACGCCATCCGAGCTCGGAGCAGCATGCGACCGCGCACCCGGACTCGTCGGCATCAAGGTCGTCGGTGGGGACGCCGCTTGGTTCGCAGCGGTCCGCACGGCGTGCCCCGGGCTGTCGGTCTTCGTCCCGGGGCACCTGCTCGCCGAGCAGTACCCGCACGGCGCGGCGGGCTCCTACTCGAACGTGGCCTGCCTCCACCCGGGCCTCGCCGTGGCGTGGTGGCGACAGATGCAGGGCGACCTCGCGGGCGCCCGAGCGCTCGGGCGACGCATCTGCGACTTCCTGGATCGACACATCGCGCCCTTGCTCCGGTCCGGCTACTCGAATCCTGCCGTCGACAAGGCACTCGCCTGCCTCGGGCGCTGGGGTCCGACCCGCCCGCGCCTCCGCTGGCCGCACCAGGGCGTCCCGCCCGCGATCATGGAAGACCTCGAGCGCGCCTTCGACGTGGAGCTGGCGGACTTGATCCCGACTGCGGATCAGCCCTGACGGTCCGTGACGAAGTGTCGTCACGCGGCGTCCCTCGGCCGCGAGGCGGCCGCCGAGCGAGCAAGTCAGGGGCTGGCGGCTGATCGGGTCACAGCCCCGGAGGCAGGGCCCGGGGGACGCGATCCCGACTGGCTCAGGGGACGCGCGGTGTAGCCCCAGGAGGACATCCGGGGTGCGCTGCGCCACACCGCGACTCGTGTCCGGGCCCCGGAACGTGCGATGATGGGGTTGGCACCCTGTTTGCACGACGGGACCCCGAGGACATACCCATGGATCGGACCAAGCTGCTGCTTCCCCTGGCCGGACTCGCCGCACTCGCGGCTTTCGCGGCCGGGCCCAACGCGCAGAGCGTGCGCCCCACGCCGGCGGTCCGCCCCACGCCGCGCGTCACGCCGACCCCCCGGGTGACCCCGCCTCCCCGCGTCACGCCGGCGCCCCGGGTGGCACCCACCCCACGGCCGGCCCCGGCGCCGAGGGTCACCCCGACCCCGCGTGTGAGCCCTGCCCCTCGCGTCACGCCGACCCCACGCGTGGCCCCCACCCCACGCCCGGCGCCTGCGCCGCGGTTCACGCCGACCCCGACTCCTCGATCGACGCCGACTCCCCGATCGACCCCCAGCCCTCGGTCGACCCCCGTCCCTCGATCGACCCCCGCCCCGCGCGTCACGCCGGCGCCCGGCTACACGCCCACCCCGCGCACTGCGCCCGCGCCGCGCACCGTCCCGACCCCGGCGCCCCGCGTGGCTCCGGCCCCGCGGCTGACACCGACGCCACGCGTCAGCACGACCCCGCGCTACCAGCCGCGCGTGACGCCGACCGCGCCGAACGTTCCTGGCACGCGCAGCACGCCGACCAACCGCTACGCCCCGGGCAACCCTGCGGCAGGGGCCCCGACCGATCCGGGCGACGCGGGAGCCCGCAGCGGCACGCCGCGCGTTGCTCCCGACTACTCGAACAGACTGCGCGACCTCTACGACCGCCGCGTGCCGAGCACCGGCACGGACCGGACGCCGCGCGGCCTGGATCCGGTGGCCCCCGCACCGCGGCTGACTCCCAGCCCGAACCGGAGCGGCACCTCGAGCAACGATGCGAGCCGTGCGGGCGATGGCACCAAGACCGTCGCGTCGCCGATCACACCGCTGCAGCCACGCGTGCCCAACGCACGCAAGCCGGGCGCCCCCGACTCCGGCACGTCTCCGACACCGCGACCGATCTCCGACCGATACGGCATTCCTGGACGTCCGCCGCGCGTGGAGCCCGCCCCGAAGATCGGCACCGGCCCGCGCGTGGGCCGCAAGGACGGCACGACGCCGAGCGTCGGTCAGACCGGCGGCCTGCTTCCGCGCGTCACGGCCCCACTCGCCCCGCGCGTCGGCGATGTCGCCGGCGATCGTCGTGGTGGCGGCCCGATCGTCCGCGGGGACCGGAGCGGCGGACGCGGTTCGCGATTCACACCGCGGATCGACAACCCGCGCTACGACACCCGGACCTACGCCGGTTCACAGCGCTACCTCTACGGCTGCTACCACTGGGCCGGGCACTACGCGGCCTTCTCGCCGTGGTCGTCGCGCTGGGGCCTCTACTGGTATCCGTTCTCGTACTGCTCGTCCTGGTACGACAGCTGGTACTCGTGCAACTCGTCGTTCGTCTTCTACTGGAACTCGGCGAGCCCCGCGGCCGCACGCGTGTCCTGGTGGTGGCCGGACCGCTGCTACATGCCGGGGTCCTACTTCGGCTACGGCACCGCACTCGCGTTCGACAGCGGCTACACCGACTGGAGCTACGTGCCGGCGACGACGGACATCGTGGTCGTCGACGCCACGCCGGCGGCCGAGCCCGCCGAGCCCGCGCCAGACTCGCTGGAAGCCCTCGCGCTCAAGCACGTGCGCCTCGGTGACTACTACTTCAAGCAGGGTCGCTACGAGGAAGCTGCCGAGAGCTACGTGCGCGCTCTCACCTACGCGCCCGAGGATGGCGCGCTGCACTTCGTGCTCGCCGACGCGCTGTTCGCGCAGGCCGACTACCACTACGCGGCCTACATGCTCGGCAAGGGCCTCGCGCTCGATCCAGGACTCGTCGATGCGCTCGCCGACAAGCGCACGTTCTACGGTGATGCCGGAGACTTCGAGCGGCAGATGGCCGAGCTGGACACCTACCTCGCCGACAAGCCCTACGACGCGGCGGCTTGGCTGATGAAGGGCTACAACCTGCGCTTCTCCGGTCGCTCCACCGAGGCCTTGCCGGCCTTCCAGCGCGTCCTGGAGATCGAGCCGGGCCACGGCACCGCCACGTCGTTCCTGGAGGCGATCCTCGCGGCCGCCGAGGCAGAAGCGGCGGGCGCCGGCGAGAGTCCCCGGAACCGGTAGCGTTCCAGGCTGACGCCCGCAGGCGTCGATGAAGAGCGAGGAGGCCCCTCCTCCGCAGAAGCCCCGGGTCTCGTGTGGCCCATGCCTCTCCCGAGGCCCCGAACTGGCTTCGCGGACCGGGTCGACCTAGAACCCGACCATGGCGCGCCGCATCGACCACTACCTGTCCCGTCTGATCCACGAGGACAAGTTCGACTTCTACTCCGTCGTCCGGGACTTCTCGGACGCGGAGATCGGCTCGCAGATCCTGAAGTGGGAGCGCGACAAGCAGCTCGTTCCCGACGAGGCGATCGCCAAGATGGGCGAGCTCGGGCTGTTCGGCATCCCGATCGACGAGAGCTTCGGGGGACAGGGCGGCGACATGACCGACCTGGTGCTGATGGGGCTCGCGCTCGGCTACCACAGCCAGTCGGTGGCGATCACGCCGGGTGCCGCGATCTCGCTGGGCGCGAAGCCGATCCAGCTCTGCGGCACCGACGCGCAGAAGGCGGAACACCTGCCCGACCTCGCGGCCGGCCGACGCATGATCGTGTTCGGTCTGTCGGAGCCGGGCCGCGGTTCCGACGCTGCGAACCCGGAAGTCACCGCCGTGCGCGACGGGGACGACTGGATCATCCAGGGCGAGAAGTGCTGGTCGACCAACGCCAAGTGGGCGAGCCACGTCGTCGTCCACGCGTTGACCGACCCGAGCGGTGCCAACGGCAAGCGCTCGACGTGTTTCATCGTGCCGATGGACGCAGAGGGCGTCTTCTACCAGGAGATGTCCGGCAAGCGCGTCTGGCTGCAGTCGAGCACCGGATCGATCATGTTCGACCAGGTCCGCGTGCCGAGCTCGGCCGTCCTCGGTGAGGTCAACGACGGCTTCAAGGTGATGGTGACGACGCTGAACGGCGGCCGCCTGTTCATCGCCAGCCTCGCGCTCGCCTCACTGGCCTTCGCACTCGACAAGACCCGCCGCTACGCCGAGGAGCGGATCCAGTTCGGCGACCAGCCGATCGGTCGCTTCCAGCGCGTCCAGGACGTCATCATCGACATGGACATCGCGCTCGAGCGCAATCTGACCTGGCTCCTCGACCTCTGCCAGCGGCATGACGCAGGCACCCTCGACCGCGAGAGCGCCGCCAAGGTCAAGGTGGACAGCAGCCGCGTGGCGAGCGACCTCGTGCTGCTCGCGATGGAGGTCTGCGGCGGCGTCGCCTGTCTCGACGAGTTCGGACTGATCCGCCACCACGACGACCTGTTCGTGACCCGCGTGGGCGAGGGCAGCAACTTTGCGCTCAAGGACCTGATCGTGCGCCCGCTGCGCCAGGACCTGTAAGCCCGGATGCGTCCGGCGGTGAATAGCCGGAATACGTTTCGAGGCTCGTTCCGACGCGAGCTTGAAAGAGAAACGACCTTTCCTAGAGTGCGCCTTTCCATTCCGCCCCCCGAGAAAGGCCATGAAGACGTATTCCGAGGCTGAAGCCAGCAAGATTTCCCGAGAGCGCGGCTACACCGGCTCCTCCAGCAAGGTCATCAAGGCCATCTGGTACCTCATCGAGGTCGACCAGAACGCCGACATCGAGGCGCTGGTGAAGGCGTTCCCCGACGAGGACCCGAAGGGCGCGGGCCCGATCGTGTTCGCGCGCGCCATCGGCGCCGCGAAGGAAGCGCTCGGCATGTCCTCCGGCGGGGCCTCGGGCGGCGCTGCGAAGAAGGCTGCCGGAGCCGTCGAGGGCAAGCGCCTGTCGAAGAAGCACCGCGACCACATCCTCCGCGGCCTGCAGATGGGCGCCGACGGCGACGGGCTCACCGCCGAGCAGTGCCGCCGCCTGCTGAGCCCGCCGGTGAAGCGCCGCCTCAGCACCCGCGAGAAGGCCGAGGCCCTGACGCAGTACCTGCTCGCCCGCGGCATCGATCCGGAAGAAGCGTTCTCGCAGATCGACTGACATGACGCGGCACCCGGCAGCCCGCCTCGCAGTCCGCGTGCTCGCTGCCGTGCTGCTCGTCCTGGCGGCGAGCGCCTGCGTCTTCGCCGAGCGCCACCACCGCGTCGGCGCTGACGAGTTCCTGCGGCTCGCCGAACTCCCGATGGGCTCGATGCGCCACGCGGAGTTCCTCGGCACGACAGAGCACCGCGCCTACCTGACGCTGTTCACGGCGGGATCGCTCGGCGGCGAGGACATCTACAGCTGCGCGATCGAGGCGCTCCCCGCCGAAGTCGTCGCCAAGCTGCGCGCCGGCGAGAATCCGTGGCCGAAGTAGCGGCCGCTGGCGCAGCTCGCCCGCGTCAGGCCTCGAGCTCGCGCGGGCCCGGGCCCGCGTGCAGCACGCGGAAGCCGGGCTCGACGCCGAAGCGCGCCGCGAAGCCCTGACGCACCGGTTCGACGACCGCGTCCGCCGTGCCGGGTTCGATCAGCGCGATCGCACACCCCCCGAAGCCGGCGCCCGTCAGCCGCGCGCCGAACGTCGAGGGCTGCGCGCAGGCCAAGTCGGTGATCACGTCGAGCTCGTCACAGGACACGGCGTAGTGGGTCGCCGTCGAACGATGACTCGCGTGCACGAGTGCCCCGAAGGCCCGCACGTCTCCGTCGTCCAGGGCCCGCACGGCCGAAGCGACGCGCGCCATCTCCTCGACGACGTGCGTGGCCCGGGACCGCAGCAAGCCCGAGAGACTCGCGCCCGCTTGCTGCAGGTCGTCGGCCGAATACTGGGCGAGCCAGGGAAGGTCGCGGACCTGCTGCCGCAGCACCGCGTGTGCCTCCCGGCACTCCCGCACGCGCGCATTGAAGGCGCTTCCGGCGAGGGTCCGCGGCTTCCTGGTGTCCATGACCAGGACCTCGAAGCCACTGCCGTGGATCGCCACGTGCTCGAAGCTCTCGTCGGCGCAGTGCAGCAGGAGCGCGTGACCCGACCGCGCGAGCGCGGAGGCGAACTGATCCATGATCCCGCACGCGACCTGCACGTAGCCGGTCTCCGCCCGGTGGGCCAGGCGCGCGATCGCGAGACGCTCGAGCCCGGAACCTGTCCAGGCATCGAGAGCAACCGCTGTCGCGACCGCGATCGCTGCCGACGAGGACATCCCGGACGCCATCGGCAGATCCCCGCCGAACACGAGGTCGGCACCGCCAGCCCAACCTGTCACTCGCACGAACTCACGGACGACGCCGAGAGGGAAGGCGGCCCAGCCGTGCGACGGGTCGCGGACCGCATCCAATCCGGCGAGAGCCACGTCCACACGCTCGGGCTGGTCGAGGCTGCGGAGGCGGAGCACGCCGTCGGTCCGCGGCCTCGCCGCCACATAGACACCGAGATCGACAGCCAGCGGCAGCACGTCCCCACCCGAGTAGTCGAGGTGGGCACCGATCAGGTTCACCCTTCCGGGCGCGAAGAACACCCGCGGCGCATCGCCTGGGAATTCCGCTCGGAACGCCGTCTGCACCCGTCGAGGAACGTCTGTGCTGGGTTCGGCGTGAAGGGTCATCGGTGACGGCCTGGGCGCGGCATGCTATATCCCTGCTCCCGCTGATGGCAGCGCGAGCGCACCGCCATCCGTGCCGGAGTCCGTGAGGCTGTGGCTCCAAGGAGCCGCGGCCTCCCCACGACGGTGACAGCCGTCGACGAGCAAGCATTCCGCAGCCTGTAGTCTGATCGGATCACAGGCTGTGGGCCCTGAACGATTGCCGATGACCAGATACAGCTTCCTGCTCCTGTCGACCTGTGCCGCGCTGGCCGGGTCGGTGCCCGCCCAGGAGGCGGAGGCCACACCGCGCCCCGACGGCGCGAAGTCGCAGAAGCTCGCGTGGCCGCGCGACCGGGAACGGGTCATCTGTCGCGTCGACGGCACGGAGCACACGCTGCTCGACCTCCTCGAGCACATCCAGGAGCGCCACGAGCCGCGCATGCTGGCGCTGATGGACCTCCCGACCGGGGAGGCCTACCTCCAGCACCCGCGGATGGCGAGCTGGGTCCGCCAGTATGCGGACGTCGTCGCGCTCGAGAGCGAGGCGAAGAGCCGTGGTCTTGGCTACGAGGACGCCGAAGAGGCGCTCGGCACGGCGCTCCGGAAGGGCTTCGAGGTCCATCTGGAAGGCTACGTCGAACGACGCGCGCGCAGCGGGAGCCCGGTCGAGCTGACGCAGGAACGGATCAACCTGCTGCTGGCCGACTACCAGCGTGACTTCGGGCTGGAGTGCGAGGTGCGCGGCTGGCTCGACGCACTCGTGCCTGCCGTCTCGACCGAGGAGACGCAGCGGCTCCGCACGTTCTACGACGAACATCCCCAGTGGTTCGGCGGGGTCGTCACGATCTCGCAGATCATGGTCGAACACCGCGATCCGCGGACACTCGAGCTGCTGACCGGCGACGCGCGGCGCGCCGCCTATGCGAAGCTCGCGGACATCGAAGCGCGCATCGCCCCCGACGGTTCGAACTTCGAGGAGGTCGCGCGACTGCTGTCCGACGACGAGCAGACCGCGCGCAGCGGGGGCCGGATGGCAGGGATCGAACGCTTCGACGATCGCCTGCCCGCGGTCCTCTGCCGCACCGCCTGGCGGCTGCGCGATGGCCAGGTCTCCGATCCCGTCGAGTCGGCGTTCGGCATCCACCTCGTCAAGCGCATCTCCTACAAGCACCGCTACTACGTCGTGTTCACCGACGCGATCCGCGGCGAGATCGCCGACACGATGCGGCGGTCCGAGCAGGAAGAGATGCTGTTCGGCGCGCGCGAGCGGCACGGCATCCGCCTGCTGTACTGACGACTCCCCGCGCGGCGCGCTCTACGGGGCCCAGTCGATCCGCAGCAGGTGGTAGACGTTCCCCTGCACCGTGACGTTGTGCGCGCTGCGGATGGTCGCCAGGGGCACGATCCCGACCACGCCGACGAGTGAGTTCCCGCCGGGGTTGACCATGTCGGCCATGTCTTCGGTCAGGCAGACGAACCGCGGCCGGCGCTCGTTCAGGATCGCTGCGATGTCGGGGCGCGCGCCGGGAGCGCGCGGCGCACGTGCGATCTCCGGCGTGCCGAGCCCAGCGAGATCGAGGATCGGGCGACGCACGAACCACGCGACCGCGCCGAGATCGTGGCAGGCCAGGACCTCGCCGTCCGGAACGAGCTCCGCGGCCTTCTCGGCCATCGCGACATTGAGCTCGAACGTGTCCCGCACACCCTGACCATGTCGGTGTGCGCCCGCGAGCAGCGCGACGAGCATCCAGGCTGCGAGGAGCAGCGCCGGAGGGCGCGGCAGGCCCTCGGCATCCGCACGGCGCAGACCGAGGATGGCGAAGATCGACCAGACGACGGCCGGCACCGTCAGGAGCCCGGCCGCAGCGCGCCCGGTTCCGACATCGAACCGCTGGGGAATCCAGTCGAAGAACAGGACCGACGCGATCTTGGGTTCCAGGACCGCGCCGAGCCCCACCGCGCCGAGGACGAGCAGCGAACCCCGCCACGCCGAGCGCCGGAGGTCGAAGCCCGACAGCGCGACCACCAGGAACAGCGGCCACAGGCTCGTGAAGTAGCGCCCCTGCTGGAACGAGGGTGGCTGGAAGCCGAGCCCCCCGCGCGCGAGGGCGAACGCCAGGAGTGCGAGCGCGAGGAACGGCACGCCATCCCGCGCCCGCATTCCCCGCCGCACCCCGACGAGGAATCCCGGCACCAAGAACGGCAGGAAGCTCGGCAGCCACGCCACGAGCGAGGCGACCTGCAGACCGATGTTCTCGGCGGCTGCTGCGAGCGCAGCTCCCAGACCGTCGTGACGCAGCACCGCGAGCGGAGAGCCCGCGGCCGCCTTCGCATAGAACGGAAGCGGCAGCGGATATCCGTAGACCGCGAGGTGGAACCCCGGATAGGCCGCCAGCAGCACAGCCACCGCGACGGCCCCGTCGATGCGCCAGCGATGCAGGGCGGCGAGCGGCAGGAAGACGAAGACCTCGGGACGCCCCCACCCTCCGAGCGCGAGGGCGAGCAACGCAGGCAACCAGCGCGTGAACGGACCCTCGCGGCGCTCCAGGTGGAGCGCCATGCCAAGGGCCACCGCTCCCGCGGCGAAGCTCGCCTCCATGCCCGAAAGCGCGCCCCACAGCACGCGCGGCGTCAGCCCCACCAGGACGCCTGCGATGGCCGCAAGCGCGGGTTGCCGCGTTGCCGCGAGCCCGAGCCGCGTCGTCCCGTACGCGGCGAACAGCGCCGAGGTCGCGCCGAGCACCTTCAGCGCGGTGACCCCCGCTCCGAAGATGGCCATCGTGAGCCCGAGGAGCATGCACCAGATCGGCCCGGTGACGCTCGCGACCGGCCCCTCGTGGCCCGCGTAGGAGAACGCGTCCCCTTCGACGAAGCCCCGGGCGAACGCCATGTAGATCCAGCCGTCGTCCAGGGACGGGCCGATCTTCCCGCCCACCGCGAGCTCGGCGGCGAGGTAGACGACCGCCCCGGTGGCGGCCGCGATCAGTCCGGGCGTCGCGAGCTTCATGCCTGCCCACCTCCGAGCCAGCGCAGGTCGATCGGCCAGCCGATCGCCAAAGGCCACAGCGGATTGAAGATCGAGACGGCCAGCATCCAGATGCGGAACGAGACCTTCCGGGTCTTGTGGCGGAACAGCCGCATGCCGAGCCACCCGCCGACGAGGCCCGTGGCCCACGACAGGCCGAGCAGATGCCGTTCAGGAATGCGCCGTCGACCGAGCTTCGCACGCCGCTTGTCGACACCGAACAGCACGAAGGTCACCGCATTGAGGACCAAGACGACTGCAAGGGCTGGGGCGGACACGGGTTCGGGCGTCAGGAGGACGCCGAAGGCTACCCCGCCCGCCGGAGACACGCACGCACGACCGCAATGCGGCGCCGAAGCTCCCATCGCGACGGTCGTTTGTCGGGAACTTCACTTGGCGGGTGTCCCCCGAAGCGGCTACTTCGGACACATGCTCCGCATCGTCCTCGCCGCTGCCGCCGCCCTGATCGCCTCGCGTGGCGTGGCGGCCCAATCGCCCGACCGGTTCCTGACCGACCGCAAGAGCCCCGTCGAACTCGCGCTGACCGACGAAGCCGACTCGTTCACGTTCGCGATCTTCGGCGACCGGACCGGTGGCCCCCCGGAGGGCGTGCTGGTCCTCGCCGACGCAGTCCGTGACACGAACATCCTCGGACCCGACCTCGTGATGACGGTCGGAGACCTCGTCCAGGGCTACAACGACACGCCCGCCTGGCTCGCGCAGGCGATGGAGTTCCGCGGGATCATGGACGGGCTGCGGATGCCCTGGTACCCGGTCGCCGGCAACCACGACGTCTACTGGCGCGGACCCGACCGCCCGCCGCTCGAGCACGAGGGCAACTACGAGACGCACTTCGGGCCGCTCTGGTACGCGTTCGAGCACAAGGACTGCTGGTTCGTCGCGCTCTTCTCGGACGAGACGAACCCGCAGACCGGCGAGAAGAACTTCACGAAGCCCGAGAACCATCCGATGAGCCCCGCCCAGTTCGGCTGGCTCGACGGCGTGCTCGGCAAGACGAAGGGAGCGCGCCACGTGTTCGTCTTCCTGCACCATCCGCGCTGGATCGGAGGCCAGTACGGCAACTCCTGGGAGCCGATCCACGAGCGCCTCGTCGCCGCCGGCAACGTCACCGCGGTGTTCGCCGGTCACATCCACCGGATGACCTACACCGAGCGGGATGGCATCGAGTACTTCGCGCTGGCGACGACCGGTGGCCACCAGTCTGGGCTCGTGCCCGCGGCCGGCTTCCTGCACCACTACGACCTCGTGACGGTGCGGGACTCGGGCATCCACGTCGCCACGCTCCCCGTCGGCGAGGTCATCGACCCTCGCGAGCTCTCCGAGGACGTGGTCCGCGACGCCACTCGCCTCGCACGCGAGTTCACGCCCTCCATCCAGACCGATGCGGTCGATCGACGGATCAAGCTCGATGCGGACTTCGGCTGTGACGCACGCGTCCAGGTGACGATGCGCAACCCGACGGGGTTCCCGGTCGAGTTCGAGGCACTCCTCGCCGGACGCGACCCGCGCTGGTCGATCACACCCGACCATGTGCACGGACGCATCGAGTCCGAGGAGGAGAGGACGTTCACGCTGACGTTGACCCGTGATGCCGAGGGCCAGGACGGAGCGTTCGATTTCCCCGCGCTCGAAGTCCGCGCCGATCTGCTCGCACGCGGCGCGCGGGTGGCGATTCCGGCGCAGACGCACGAGCTCCCGATCGATGCGGTGCTGACGGCGCCGAAGACGCCCGACGTCGAGCACACGCTCCTGGTGACCGGGAGCGCCGAGGCGGTCGCGGTCCCCGCCAGCTCGGTCGAGGTCCCGGACGGGCCGTTCACGCTCGAGGCTTGGTTCCAGGCACGTTCGTTCGCAGACCGGGTCGGCCTCGTCACCAAGACCGAGGCCTCCGAGTTCGGCATCTTCGTGTCCAAGGGCCAGCCCCACTTCTCGGTCCACGTCGACGGTGCCTACGCAGCGCTGACCGCGACCGATGTCGTGGCCACCGGCGACTGGCATCACGTGGCCGGTGTGTTCGACGGCGAGGAGATCCGTCTCTACGTCGACGGGCAGCTGGCAGGACGACGCCCTGCCTCCGGGCGGCGCACGACGAATCGCCTCCCGCTGATGATCGGTGCGGACGTCGACGGACAGGGACGGGCCACTTCCCCGTTCGACGGGTTCGTCGACGAGATCCGTATTTCGACGGGCGCCCGTTATGCGGGCGACCGTTTCGTCCCCGAGCGCCGCCACGCGGGCGACGCGGCGACCTTGCTGCTTTTCCACTGCGACTCCCGCCGCAGCCCCTGGCTGTTCGACGACTCGCCCCGGGCCGCTCACGTCCGCCGACCGACCGGCGCCCGCGTGGTGCCCGCGACGCGCTGATCGGGACGACCCCTTGGGCGAGCCGCGTCCGGCACGGGGGGATCGGCGAAGGACGCCGTCCAGGCTTACTCTTGCTCGCCCAAGCCATGCTTCGCTACCAGACGCTCGTCGCCGCCGCGGTCATCCTCGCCACCCACATCTTGCCGGCCCAGGCGACACCCGTCGGACGCCGGGACGTCGGCTGGCCCAACACGACAGGGTCGGGCAGCTCGACCCTGGCAGCACGCGTCCACTACCCAGCGACTTCCGCGGGTTCGAACACACCGATCGCTCCCCGCCCGGGCGGATGGCCTGTCGTGGTGTTCCTGCACGGCTTCGCGTCACCCGGCACGCTCTACGGCGCCTTCGGCGATGCGCTGGCATCCCGTGGTTTCGTCGTGGTCGTCAACAACACCGCGACGTTCGACAACAACGGCCAGGAAGCGGATGGGCGCGCGCTCTACTCCGCGATCCTGGCGGCCAACGCCGAACCCTCGGGACCGTTCGACGGCGCGCTCGACACCGGGAGCATCGGCCTCTGCGGCCACTCGATGGGCGGCGGCAACACGGCCAACGTGCTGTCCAACAACCCCGGCTATCGCTGCGGCCTCGGATTCGCTCCGACCGACGCGCGGGGTTCGAACGCGAGTCGGATCGCGGTGCCGTTCGGAATCCTGGTGGGCACGGGCGACACGATCACGCCGTGGCAAGCCTTCTCCCGCCCGCTCTACGACGGCCTCACGGCCGTGTCGGGTCTGCGGTCCCTGACGCTCCTCGACGGTAGCGTGTCGCACACGAACCTCGTGGGGCCGTTCCTCTTCGGCGGCAGCGGCGCGCCGTTCGCGGCCGCAATCACGCACGCCGACGGGTTCTTCCGACGCCACCTGCTCGGCGATGCCCAGGGCATGGAAGTCGTGCTCGGTGCGACCGCGCGCGCGGAGCCAAGACTGGTCTCGATCGACGTCGAGATCGAGGAGCCGGACGTCTGGCCGGATGACACGCTCCTCTTGGGGACGCGCCGGCGCCTCTCGGTCGGCGCCGAGCCCGGCCCTTGCGGCATCCTGGCCGCACCGGCGTTCGCACAGGCGCCGATCCAGACCGCGTTCGGCGTCCTGCTCCTCGACCCGGCCGGACTCGAGCTCGCCTGGTCGGGCACCGCGGGTAGCGACCGACGCTTCGACGTGGTCATCGACGTGCCGACCGACCCGGCCCTCGGCGGGGTCACGGTGCCGGTCCAGGCCTTCGGAGCCAGCCGGGACGCAGGCCTCGTCCTCGGAGCCGCCACCGGGCTCGGGCTCCGCTGAGCCACCCGCAACGGGCGGTGGGTCGAGGGCGTCTCACGATGCGATCCTCGCGAAACTCGGGTTCGGAATCCGGTCCCATCGTGCCTATTCTGGGCG
>JBEAPQ010000424.1:0-4084 GCA_041164325.1 Planctomycetota bacterium
GTGAACGTCGCGATCGTCACGCCCGACAGGACGACGACGCCGATCGCGAGGCGGCCCTCGGCGCCGGCACCCTGGGCGAAGACGAGGGGGAGCGCGCCGAGCGAGGTGGAGAGCCCGGTCATCAGGATCGGGCGCAGCCGGAGGACCGAGGCCTCGAGCACGGCCTCGCGGAACGGGAGCCCTTCGTCGCGGAGCTGGTTGGCGAACTCCACGACGAGGATGCCGTTCTTGGTCGCGAGTCCGATCAGGATGACCATCGCGATCTGGCTGTAGATGTTCAGCGTCGCGCCGGCGAGGTGGAGGCCCAGGAGTCCGCCGAACAGCGCCAGCGGCACGGTCAACAGGATCACGGCCGGCTGCAGGAACGACTCGAACTGGGCTGCGAGCGCCAGGTAGACGAGCAGCAGGCTGACGACGAACGTGAACAGGAGCGCGCTCGACGTCTGCACGAACTCGCGGCTCTGGCCCTTGTAGGAGATGCCGGGCTGGTTGTTCAGGTCGTCGGCGACGATGCCTTCGAGGAACGTCAGCGCCTCGCCCAGCGTGTAGCCCTCGGCGAGGTTGGCCGAGATCGTGATCGCGCGCAGCCGGTCGAAGCGGTTGCGGCTCGCGGAGTCGGCCAGCTCGCGGGTCCGGACGAGGTTGGCGAGCGGGACCAGGTCGCCGGTCGTGGCCGAACGGACGTAGATGGCCTCGAGATCGACGGGCGAACGCTTGTCGGCGTCCTCCGCCTCCAGCATGACGTCGTACTCCTCGCCGCGGTCGAGGTAGGTCGTCGCGCGGCGCGTGCCCATCATCGTCTCGAGCGTCCGCCCGATCTCGAGCGTCGACACGCCGAGGTCGGCGGCCCGTGCGTCGAGGATCTCGACGTCGAGCTGCGGCTTGGTCTCGCGGTAGTCGGCGTTGACGGCGACGAGGCCCGGGTTCTCGGCCGCGCGTGCGAGGATCACGTCGCGCCACGCCGCGAGGTCCTCGAACGTCGAGCCGGTGATCACGAACTGGACCGGCTGCCCGCTGCGCTTGAGGAGGCCCGACTGGGGGATCGTGAACGCCCGATAGCCTGCGATCTCGCCGAGGCGCTTGTCGACCTCGGACATCACCTCCCGCGTCGACCGGTCGCGCTCGCCCCAGAGCTTGAGCAGCACGGTGCCGAAGCCCGAGTTGACGGAGCCGAGGCTCGAGAAGCTGCCGGGCACGCGGACCAGCACGCGCTGTGCTTCGCCAGACTCGATGTAGGCGAGGAGCACGCTCTCGACTTCCTGGGCCTTGGTGCGCGACTCCTCGAAGGACGCGCCCTCCGGGCCGGAGATCGAGATGCGGAACGTTCCGCGATCCTCGTCCGGCGCGTACTCGCGGGGCAGGGTCCGGAACAGGCCGAACGTCGCGAAGCCGAGCGCCACGACGATCAGCAGCGCCGCGATCGGCTGGCTGAGCACGCCGCCGAGCAGGTAGCGGTATGCATTCTGGAACGGGCGGAACCCGGCATCGACCGCGCGCGCCAGGAAGCTCGGCGGGCCCTCGCGGAGGAGGCCGGCACACATGACCGGCGACAGGGTCAGCGCGACCAGCGTCGACAGGACGACGGCCGCCGTCATCGCGATCGCGAACTCGGCGAACAGTCGGCCGGTGTTCCCCTCGAGGAAGGAGATCGGCACGAAGACGGCGACGAGCACGACCGTGGTCGCGACGACCGCGAAGCCGACCTGCCGGGCGCCGAGGTACGCGGCGCGCAGCCGCGGCTCGCCGCCCTGGATGCGGCGCGCGATGTTCTCGAGCACGACGATCGCATCGTCGACGACGAGGCCGATCGCCAGCACCATCGCGAGCAGCGTCAGCAGGTTGATCGAGTAGCCGAGCAGGTAGAGCACGAAGAACGTGCCGACCAGCGACACCGGCACCGTGACCGACGGGATGAGGGTCGCCGACACGCTGCCGAGGAACACGAAGATCACCCCGATGACGACGAGGGCCGTCACCGCCAGCGTCTGCCAGACCTCGTCGATCGCCGCGTTGATGTAGACCGAGTCGTCGGAGCTCGGGTAGAGCTGCATGTCCGGCGGGAGCGCGGCGTTCAGCTTCTTGACGCGTTCCTTGACGCCAGCGATCACGTCGAGCGTGTTGGCTCGGGCTTGGCGCTGGATGCCGAGGCCGACCATGTCCTCGCCGTTGCGGCGGAACATGATCCGATCGTTCGACGGGCCGAGCTCGACGCGTGCGACTTCGTGCAGTCGCACGATGTGACCGTCGTTGCCGCGGCCGACCGCGATCTCGCGGAAGTCCTCGGGGCTCTGGTAGCGGCGGGCAATGCGGACCGTGAACTCGCGGTCCGTCGACTCGACGCGGCCGGCCGGCAGCTCGATGTTCTCGGCGCGGAGCGCGCGCTCGACGTCGCCCGAAGTGATGCCGGTGGCCGCGAGGCGGTCCCTCCGCAGCCAGATCCGCATCGCGTAGCGGCTGCCGCCCGCGAAGCGGACGCGGGCCACTCCCGGCACGGTCGCGAACTGGTCGACGAGGTAACGCTCGGCGTAGTCGGTCAGTTCGAGAGCGTCGCGGACCGGGCTCGCGAGGTTCAGCCAGTAGACGACGTCGCTGTTCGAGTCGACCTTGACGATCTCGGGAGGGTCGACCTCGTCCGGCAGCTGCTGGAGCACGCGGGACACGCGGTCGCGGACGTCGTTGGCGGCGG
The DNA here is from genome assembly GCA_041164325.1 of Planctomycetota bacterium. Taxonomy (GTDB): domain Bacteria; phylum Planctomycetota; class UBA1135; order UBA1135; family UBA2386; genus JAQCBR01. Next base: position 2,687 of record JBEAPQ010000424.1, read on the forward strand.
CGTCGACGTCGCGGCCGATGATGAACTCGATCGTCACCTGCGAGCGGCCGTCGGACGTCTCGGACGAGACCTGGTCGATGCCCTCGATGCCGCTGATCGCGTCCTCGATGACCTGCGTGACGCGGGACTCGACGACGCCGGCCGCCGCGCCCAGATAGTTGGTCTCGACGCTGACGACCGGGGGGTCGATGTCGGGGAGCTCGCGCACGCCGAGGCGCGTCAGGCCGACGACGCCGAGCACGACGATGACGAGGTTGAGGACGGTCGCGAGGACCGGACGGCGGACCGCGAGATCGGAGAGGATCATGGGGTCAGGAGTCCGAGGTGCGTTCGGCGACGACGGTGACCGGCGCGTCGGGGCGGACCCGGACGACGCCGTCGATGACGACGCGGGCACCTTCCTCGAGGCCGGACAGGATCTCGACGCTGCCGACGCGGCGGCGGCCGGCCTCGACCTTGGTGCGGATGGCCTTCGAGTCGGCGTCGACGACGAAGACGAACTGGTCGTCGCCTGCCGGGATCAGTGCGGCCTCGGGCACCTGCAGCACGGCCTTCTCGCCGCGGTCGACTTCGACGCGGACCAGCATGCCCGGGCGGAGCAGGCGGTCCGGGTTCGGGATGGCCGCGCGGACGCGCGCGGAGCGAGCCTTCTCGTCGAGGCGCGTGTCGACCGCGAGGATCCGGCCGGGGAACGTGCGCGTGGGCCACGCGTCTGCGAACGCCGTCACGTCCATGCCCTCGGCGACCTGGCCGATGCGGGTGCCCGGCACCGTGAAGTCGACCTTGACGATCGACAGGTCGTCGAGCGTCGTCAGCACGGTCTGCGGCTGGGCGAGCGTGCCGAGGCTGACCTGGCGGAGGCCGAGCGTTCCGGCGAATGGCGCTCGGACCTCGAGGTCGGCAACCGAAGCCTCGAGGCTGGTCACGCGGGCGCGCGCCGCGAGCAGAAGGGCCTGGGTCGTGTCGAGATCGCTCTGCGAGCTGATGCCGCGCTCGACGAGGTCGGTGGTGCGGGCGTGGACGGTCTCCCGCTCGGCGAGCAGCGCGCGCGCCTCGCCGAGCAGCGCGCGTTCCTGGTCGGACTCGAGCTCGACGAGCAGGTCGCCAGCAGCGACTTCCTGCCCGTCCTCGAAGTGCAGGGCCGCGATGTGCTCGGTGCGGTTCGGGGTGATGGCGACCGATTCGTTGGCGCGGACGGTGCCGAGCGCGATCAGCGGCGCGACGAAGGGCGACCGTGCGGCCGCCGCCACGATGACCGGTGGCGCGGCGGGCGGCAGGGAGAACACGTCTTCGGCCGCGGTGGGCTCCTTCCAGAGCTCGGGGAAGCCGATGCCAACGCCGACCACGGCGATGGCGAGGGCGATCAGGTAGACGAGGAGGCTGCGCATCGTGGGGCTC
>JBEAPQ010000425.1:0-3630 GCA_041164325.1 Planctomycetota bacterium
ACCCGGGCGCAGCGCGACGATCCCCGCCGCGGTGGCGGCGAGGACCAGCGGTGCGATCGGCGTCAGATACTTGGGTGCGAAGTTCAGCACGCCGAACAGCCCCGGCGTTGCCGCGGCGACGACCGCGGCGGCGAGCGCCCACAGGACGCGGGCTTCCTGGGCTCCCGCGCGGCGGAACAGCACGCGCGCGGCCTGGACGCCGAGAGCGGCCGCAATCGCGAGGGCGGGGATGGCCATGAGTGCGTCCCAGGGCCCGGGCAGGCTCGAGGACTCGACGAGGAACATCCGCGCCGGGAGTTCCGCGAGCGTCCGCAGGCCGAGCTCTCCCTGGTGACCCCAGGGCGTGGCGAGCTGGTCCGGAAGCACGGTGACCAGGAACGGTGTCCACAGCAGGAACCCGCCGATGCCGAGTCCGGCCACGAGCGCACGCGGGCGGAGCGGACCCGGGCTCCCGAGCGCGAGCACGGTGACGATTCCCGCGCTGAGCGCGCCGAGGTAGTGCGAACCACTCGCGAGCGCGGTGCCGCAGAACGTCGCGAGTGCCGCCGCGCGGGGGTGCGCGCATCCGTCGAGCCGCGCGGTTGCGCCGGCGAGGGCGAGCATCGAGCCGAGCTCGACGAACGGGTACATCCGCACTTCCTGCGCGTGCCAGATCAGGAAGGGAGAGAACGCGTAGAGCCCGATGGCCAGCCGTGCCGCGCTCTCCCGGGCGACCAGATGGCCGCGCACCGTGCGCGCGAACAGCACGAGCGCGAGCGACGAGCACAGGGCCGTCAGCAGGCGAAGAGCCGCGTCGCTGGCCCCGAACAGCCCGGTCCAGGCTCGGAATGCCAGGAACGAGACGGGTGGGTGGCGGTCGCCGCGCAGTGCGCCCAGCCAGTCGGGTGCGGTCGCGACGTGGATCGTCGCGGCTTCGTCGTACCAGAGCGACTGGACGTCGAGCCCGATCAGCCGCCAGAGCACGCCGGCGCCGACCAGCAGGACGAGGAGGTCGACGCGGCGGGGCGGGGAGTCAGCGGGTCGGGTCGGAAACATGGGGCGGCCCCGACGTTGGCGTCCAGGCGGGCGGCGTGCCAGTGTATGGGCGTGAGCCCGGCCCGCATCCGTTCCGCTGTCCCCGACGACGTCCCGACGATCTTCGCGTTCATCGAGGCGTTGGCCCGTTTCGAACGTCTCGAGGCCGAGGTCGACCGCGTGGGGGCGATCGACAGGCTGCACGCGCACCTGTTCGGGCCGCGGCCCGTCTGCGAGGTCTTGATCGCCGAACTGGGCGAGGAAGCCGTCGGTTTCGCGCTCTACTTCCCGGTCTACTCGACGTTCAAGACCGAGGCCTGCCTGCACCTCGAGGACCTGTTCGTCCTGCCTGAACACCGCGGGAACGGGATCGGCGAGGCGCTGCTGCGCGCCGTGGCGGGGGTCGCGTCGGATCGCGGCTGTGCCCGCCTGCAGTGGAACGTGCTCGACTGGAACAAGGGCGCGATCGCGTTCTACGAGCGGATGGGTGCCCGGGTCCTGACCGACTGGTGGCTCTGCCGCGTCGAGGGGGCCGCACCGATCGCCGCGCTCGCGGGGCGCTGACGCGATCGATGTCGCGGCGCGCTCCGGTGTTCCGGGGTGCGCGCATCGGATAGGCTGCCGCCGCTCATGCGCATCGCCGACATGTTTGGAGACGACGACCCGGTCGTCTCGTTCGAGTTCTTCCCGCCGAAGACAGACGAAGGGATCGAGAGCCTTTACCACACGGTGGAGCAGCTCCGGCCGTGTCGGCCGTCGTTCGTGTCGATCACGTACGGAGCCGGCGGCAGCACGCGGGACCGGACGCTCGGCCTGGTTGCGCGGATCAAGCGCGATCTCGGCATCGAGACGATGGCGCACCTGACCTGCGTCGGGAGCACCCGCGACCAGATCCGCGAGATCCTCAAGCGGCTGTGCGACTCGGGCGTCGAGAACGTCCTCGCGCTGCGCGGGGATCCGCCGCAGGGCGAGACCGACTTCAAGCCGGTCGATGGGGGCTTCGCGCACGCCAGTGAGCTGGTCGCGTTCATCCGGGACGAGGGCTTCCCGCTGTGCGTCGGTGCGGCGTGCTATCCGGAGAAGCACGTCGAGGCGCAGGACCTCGAGGTCGATCTCGAGCACCTCGTCCACAAGGTCGAGCAGGGCGTCGACTTCCTGATCTCCCAGCTGTTCTTCGACAACTCCGACTACTTCGCGTTCGTGCGCCGGGCGCGGAGTGCGGGCGTCGACATTCCCGTGGTGCCGGGGCTGATGCCGGTGACCAACGTGGGCCAGACGGAGCGCTTCACCGGGATGTGCGGCGCGCGCATTCCGCAGGAGCTGTACCGGCGCCTCAAGATCGTCGAAGGCGACCTCGCCGCGGTCGTCGCGACGGGAGTCACTTGGACGGCCCAGCAGTGCGAGGACCTGCTGGCCCTCGGCGCGCCCGGCCTCCACTTCTACACGCTCAACAAGTCGTCGGCGACGCTCGCCGTCCACGCGGCCCTCGGCCTCTGATCCGCACGCGATGAAGCCCGTCACGACTGTCTCGACCGCCGAGCTCGTCGCCCGCTGCCAGGCGCGGCGCGCGGCGCTCCTCGAGTCCCTGGGCGAGGGTCTCCTGCTCGTGCCGACGGCCGCCGAGTCGATCCGCAATGGCGATGTGCACCACACGTTCCGGCCCGGGAGCGACCTCGCGTGGCTCACCGGCTTCCCGGAGCCCGAGGCCATCCTGGCCGCGTGGCGCGAGCCGAAGGGGCGGGTCCGTTCAGCGCTCTTCGTGCGCCCGAAGGACAAGGTCCGCGAGATCTGGGACGGCCGCCGCTACGGGGTCCAGGGCGCCAAGCGGACGTTCGGGGTCGACGAGACGCATCCGATCGGCGAGTTCTGGACGCGCCTGCCGGACCTCTTGGCGCCGCATCGGCGGCTGTTCTGTCGGCTGGGCGCGGATCGTGACTTCGACCGGCGTCTGTTCGATGTGTTCGCCCGGCTCGCGGGCCAGCGCGCCCGGATGCGGGCCGGGCTGCCGGCGCACCCGGACCTGGTCGACCCGACACCGACGCTCGCCGAGGCCCGCCTGATCAAGGATGGCCTGGAGATCCGCTGCCTCGAGCGGGCCGCACAGGTGACGGCCGAAGGGCATGTCGCCGCGATGCTCATCGCGCAGCCGGGGATCGGCGAGCATCAGCTGCAGGCGGCGCTCGAAGCGACCTTCCGCAGCCTCGGCTCGCGGCGCAACGGCTACGACTCGATCGTCGCGGGCGGCGCCAACGCGTGCGTGCTGCACTACCACGAGAACGATCGGCCCGTCCGGAAGGGCGACCTCGTGCTGATCGACGCCGGCGCGGAGATCGACCAGTACACCGCGGACATCACGCGGACCTGGCCGGTCGACGGCCGCTTCTCGGACGCGCAGCGGGCCGTCTACGACGTCGTGCTGCGGGCCCAGAAGGCGTCGATCCGGGCGGTCAAGCCGGGTGCGGGCACCGATCGTCCGCACCTCGTCGCCCAGCGCGAGCTGACCAAGGGGCTCGTCCAGCTCGGCGTGCTCCGCGGGGACCCGGCCAAGCTGTTCCGCGACAAGAAGTTCATGCCGTACTACATGCACGGCACGTCGCACTGGCTCGGCATGGACGT
>JBEAPQ010000426.1:0-19882 GCA_041164325.1 Planctomycetota bacterium
CGAGTTCGACGTGCGGCTTCACGGGTGGGCTCCTTGAAACCGGCGGCGCCGGAACCGCATGTATGGTGCGGCCGGATCGGTTCGTGTGCTTGATCGAAGCGTTCTGCGCCGGACGATCAAGGGCCTGGGGTCTGGGCGCACCGCGCGCCGTACGCCAGCCGAACCATGACGATCCAACGCTTCCTCGGCGCGACCTGGGCTGCCATCCACGGCCCGCGGGGTGCGCGCCCCCTCGCGGTCTGGGCCCTGGAGTCCGGGTTCCGGGGTTTGATGCCCGGGCCCGCGCCCCGGGACATCGACTGGGAGGGGCTGCGTGGCCTCCGGCGGGAAATGCCGTTCCAGTTGGTCGACGGGCTCGCCGTGGCCGCTGCGCGCAGCGGCGGAGAACGCCCGGATCGCAGCCTCGCGTCGCAGCATCGTGGGGACCGGGCCACGGCGCTCGCCACCCTCCAGGGTGCGCTCGACCGGGCACGCGCCCTCGGGATCCGACGGGTCGTCTTCGAGCCCGGCGCCCTCTCTCTGCCCGACGGGCTTCCCTCGATCGACGTCGCGGAGACCAGCGCCGACCCGGAAGCCGTGTCCCGCGTCCGGGCCGCGCGGGATCGCGGCATCGACGGGGCTCTGGACACGGTCTGTCGCGGACTTCACGGTCTCTGCAAGGCCAATCCAGACATGGAGTTGTGTCTGTTGGCCGGTCGTTGCGTCGAGGCGGTCGGGTCGGTGGCGGGGCTGCGGGCGATCTTCGACGACCTGCACTCCCTGCCGCTCGGCTACTGGCACGACGCGCCGGTGGCTGCCGGTCGCCAGCAGGTCCTCGGCGAACCGCAGGGGATCTGGTTGGAGCAGTTCGGCGCGAGGCTTCGCGGGATGTCTGCCACGGACCGGGCAGACGGCTCGGTCCAGATGCCGCCCGGATCGGGGCTTGTCGACTACCCGCTGCTGACGAACTATGTCCCGCGTTCGGCTTCCGGGGTGTTCCCGGTGGTCGTCGACCTCGATCCGGGGGTTCCGCCAGTGGAGCTTCCGGGAGTGCACGCCTTTCTCGACCGGGTCGGTCTCTAGCGAAACCGTCCCGATGGTCGAAGACGAAGGACCGCACTCCGAGCCGGCCGTCCGGCGCGAGGTGTCCGCGTGATGGAAGCAAGAGCCATCGAAGGCCAGACGAGCCTGCTGCTGGAGCGACTCCGGGGGCGGAGGCGACTCCTGGTGCTGACCCACGCCAACCCCGACCCCGACTCGCTCGCGTCGGCCATGGGGCTGCGGCATCTGGCGGAGCACCTCGGCGTGCCGAGCACGTTCGCGATCGCGGGTCGGATCATGCGTGCGGAGAACCGCGAGATGGTCCGGGCCTGCACCATCGAGACCGTCTGCCAAGACGACGTGGACTTCGGGGCCTACGACTGCATTGCGCTCGTCGACACGCAACCCGGTTTCGGCCACACCCATCTGCCAGCCGACCGCGACATCGAGATCGTCATCGATCACCACGTCCCGCCGGCGGACGGCCGCAACCAAGGCCCTGCCGACGGCTTCCGCGACGTCCGGACCTCGGTCGGCGCGACCAGTTCGATGGTCACCGGTTACCTGATGGACGCCGAAGTCGAGATCTCCACCCGACTGGCGACCGCGCTCTTCTACGGCATCCAGACCGACACCGCGGATCTCTCCCGGAACAGCAGCCCGACCGACGTGCGCGCCTACGAACATCTGGCGCCTCTCGTCGACCGCCTCGCGCTCCGCAAGATCAACACGCCGCAGCTGACGCCCGACTACTACCGGACTCTCCGCGAGGCGTTGAACAACGTCCGGATCTACGGGGACCTCGTCCTCTGCTCGCTCGGCAAGATCGACGCTCCGGAGATGGTTGCCGAGGTGGCTGACCTGCTCCTCCGGCTCGAGGGGAAGCAGACCGTGTTCTGCGGAGGTCTCGTCGGGAGCACCTACTACGTGTCGCTCCGGACCGAGCTGTCGCGGGACGCCTACGACATGCTCCGGGATGCGCTCGACGGGGAGGGCTCCTTCGGCGGGCACGGCTCGCTGGCCGGCGGCTGCGTGCCGCTCCCCGACAGCGAGCCCCGGACGGTCAAGCGCTTCGAACGCCGGCTCGAGAAGAACATCCTCGACTCGCTGGGGCTCGAGGGGACGTCCTTGTCCGGTTTCGGCGGCCGCGCGAGCGCGGCGGACTGACTCCTCGGCGGTCGGGGCGGGTGGGGCCTATGCCGCATCCTGACGTGGCCCCCCGTCCCAGGCAGGCGTCGGCCGCTCCGTGCCGCGCGCGATCGGCCCGCGCGGGGTATCCTCTCCCCGGCAGCACCGGTCATCAGATCGGCAGCCCACCTCGTCCCGCATGTTCGCTTCGCAGACCTCCGTTGCCGCCGTCGCTTTGTCCACGGCAGCCGCGCTCGGCGCATGGTTCGCCGGGCCCTGGTGCGACCCTGCGCCGACGCCTGCCGACCCGGTCCATGCGGTCCCGGAGGCAGCGCTGCCGCCGCAGCGGCTCGCGTTCGTTGCCAATGAGGGAGCCTGGGACCCGCGCGTCGCGTTCACGGCGCTCGGTGGTCCGACCATCGCATGGCTCGGAACCGACGGACTGACGCTGCGCCTCGAGCGCCGGAGGGGCGCGCAGGACCGGGACGTCAACGGCGCGGTCGTGCGCTTCGGATTCGGGGCGCCGAGGGGATTCGCGCCGGAAGGCGCGGCGCCGCACCCGGTGCACGTGCTGCGCCGGGAGGGCCACGCTGGTGACCCGGCGGCGCAGGTCCGCGCTCTCGGCTGCTGGGACGGCATCGACGTGGTCTTCCGCGACGACCCTGCCGCCGGCGCGGACGGGAGCCTTGCCTACGACCTGCACCTCGCGCCGGGCGCGGACCTGTCGGCGGCGCGGGTTGTCGTGGACGGAGCCGTCGTGGGCGCCGAGCAGGCCGATGGAGGACTGGCCTTCGAGGTCGAGCTTGCGGACGGCGTCCGCGTGACGCTCGCACAGCGGGCCCCGGTCTCCTGGATCGAGACGGATGCCGGGCGACGTCCGGTGCGCTCGTCCTTGCGGCGCATCGATCGGCGGACGTTCGGTTTCGACGTCGAGGGTTGGGACGGCTCCGACCGGTTGGTCGTCGACCCAGGATTCACGTGGTCGACCTACGTCGGTGGCGGGGCCAGTGACGCGTGCCACGCGCTGCGGGTGGCACCCGACGGCGACCTCGTCGTCGGCGGCTGGGCGGGTTCCACCGACTTCCCTGCGACCGCTGGTGCCTACCGCAGCCAGGGCGCGCTCGATGCGTTCGTCGCGCGCCTCGCGCCCGATGGAACGACGTGGCGTTTCGCGACCTACCTGGGTGGCGCGGACGTCGACGAGGTGCTGGCCCTCGACCTCGCCGCCGACGGCGCGGTGGTCTGCGGCGGCTGGACGTCCTCACTCGACTTCCCGACGACGCCGGGGGTGCTCCAGCCCAACTTCGGTTTCGGCAGCACGTTCTACGGCTTCGGCGACGGCTTCGTCGCCGAGCTCGCGCCCGACGGCTCCGCGCTTCGCTGGGCGACCTACCTGGGTCCGCAGGGCGACGACTACGTGAAGGGACTCGTCTGCCTCGAGGACGGTTCGATCGTCGTGGCGGGAGAGACCAATGCGGAGCGGTTCCCGACGACGCCGGGGGCCTTCCAGACGGAGTTCGGCAGCGGCTCGATCCTCGTGCCGGATCTGTTCCTCGCGCGGCTGCGACCCGGCGCGCGCTCGATCGAGTGGGCGACCTACTTCGGTGAGTTCGCGCAGGAGCTGTTCGGTGGTCTCGCCGTGGCACCGGACGGCAGCATCGTCCTCGCGGGGCTCAGCGCGTCGCTGGCGCTGCCGACGACCGAGGGCGCCTTCCAACGGGAGATGCGCGGGTCGTGGGACGGATTCGTCACGCGGTTCACGCCGGACGGGACTGCGCTCGAGTTCTCGACCTACCTCGGCGGCGACGGCTACGACCAGGTCCGTGCGCTCGCCGTCGACGAGCACGGTGAGGTCTACGTCGTCGGGCGAACGGCCTTCGAGACCGGCGTGCCGTTCCCGGTGACGGGGGCCGCGTTCCAAGCCCAGTTCGGCACCGAGGAGGACGGCTTCGTCGCGCGCCTCTCGGCGGACGGGCGGAGGCTGATCGCGTCGACGGTGCTCGGCGGCGAGGGCGACGACTCGTGCGAGGCGATCGCCCTCGGTGAGAACGGAGACATCCTGGTCGGAGGCTTCACCAGTGGGCGGGGCTTCCCGATCCCGATGGGGGCGGCCCAGTCCACCTACGGCGGTGGGATCCACGACGGCTTCGCGATGCGGTTCGATCCGACGCTGTCGGTCCTGCGCGGCGCTTCGTACGTCGGCGGTGCGGCCAAGGACCAGGTCGTCGCGGTCGCGGCGGCGCCGCAGGGTGCCGTCGTGGCGGGCACGACGTTCTCCGCGGACCTGCAGACCACGGCGGGCGTCGTGCAGCCGGCGTTCGGTGGGGCGAGTGACGGCTTCGTCGTCGCCGTGCCGTTCCAGCCTTCTGCGATCCCGTCCGTGCGTCTGTCGGTCACCGCCGCGCGCAGCCCTGTCCCGGCGGGCACCGAGCAAGCCTGGACCCTGCTCGGCGGCGGACTCCTCAACGAGACGACGGACGCGGTCCACGTCGAGGCGGTCGAGCTCTTCGTCGCGGACGCGGGCAGCCTGACGACCGTCACGATCCACGAGGACGTCGACGGGAACGGCCGCTACTCCGCGGGCGAGCCAGCTCTCTCCGTCGACGTGCCGGTGCCGGCCGATGGCGAGCGGTGCCTGATCCCGCTGTCGGTCCGCGTGGCTGCTGGCGCGGGACTCGAGTTCGTGATCATCGGTCGAGGTGGTCTCGCGTTGACCGATGGCACCGAGGTGGTCTCCGGAGCGACGGATCTCGAGGGTTTCGTCGTCCGGAGCGAGGCGGACGGCCGCCGGGTGCCTGTCGCGGGCCCGAACGGGCCACTGCAGGGAGACACGCTGGTCTTCGGCACGCGCCGCACGTTCTCGGGGGACTTCGACGCGGACGGCGCGCCGACGTGCAAGGACGTCCGGATGCTCGCGACGCGGACCGGGGCGACGCCCCGCGATGCCGGAGAGGATCCGGACGGCGATGGACGGATCACCGAGAAGGACGTCGATCTGCTGGTTGCACGCGTGCTCGAGCAGAAGCCGGCTCTCACGGGCTCCGGCCGCCCGCTGCGACCGGGTGGTGCGCTGCGTATCGATGGCTACGACCTCGACACCGGCGTCGTCGATGCCCGTCTGGACGGCGTGCCCGTGCGCGTCGTGCTCCGGGACGCGCGGGTCCTCGTCCTCGAGGTGCCGCGTGGTCTTGCGCTCGGCTCGCATCGCCTCGAGCTCCGCTTCGACGATCGGCTGGCCCTCGCGGTCGAGGTCGTCGTCGACGAGGCGCGTTGAGCGTCCGCGGGTTGGAGCGTCCGGGCTCGACTTCCGGTTCCCGCGAGCGGACGCTGTGGACGTGACCTCTCGACCGACGCCGGTGGTGCTCGCGCTGTCCGGTCTCGATCCGTGTGCGGGTGCGGGGCTGACGGCGGACGTGCGCACGATCGCAGCCTGCGGCGCGCGCCCGGTCGGCGTGCCGACGTGTCTGACCGTCCAGAACCGCCGCGGCTTCGTTGAGGCGTGGCCCGTCCCTCCGCGGCAGATCCTGCAGATGGCCGACGCGGCGCGCGCGGATGGCCCGATCGCGGCCATCAAGATCGGTCTCTGTGTCGATGCGGCGACCGTCGAAGTGATCGCTGCCTGGCTGGACGAACTCGGGCCAGCGCGTCCTCACGTGGTCGTCGACCCGGTTCTCTCCGCGACGGCCGGGGGTGGGCCCCAGGGCGTCGAAGCCATCGCGCGCGCGCTCGCGGAATCTCTCGCGCCGCACGTCGACCTGTTCACGCCCAACCTTCCCGAACTGGCGATCCTCGGTGGCGCCGAGTCCCTCCGCCGGCGGATGCGGGCGGCAGCCGCGCTCTTCGTGACCGGTGGGCACGGCGACGGCCCGGACGTGGTCGATCGTCTCCTGCTCCCGCACGGCGAGCGGGATTTCGTGCACGCGCGCTTCGACAGAGGGCCGGTGCACGGCACGGGATGCGCGCTCTCGTCCGCCGTGGCTGCCGGGCTGGCCCTCGGTCTCAGGCTCGAGGACGCGTGCGAAGGCGCCGTGCGCACGGTGCGTCGATTCCTCGAGCGCACGCCTGCGGCCACGGACGGGCTGCCGGTCCCGCTGACCATCGGCTGACCGGCGCCCGCGCGTCGATTCCCGCGCTACGTCCTGTCGTGCAGTTCGGCGAGGAGCGCTGCGTAGCGCTGCTGCACCGCGTGCCGCTTGATCTTCATCGTCTGGGTCAGGAGGCCGTTCTCGGCGCTCATCGGCTCGGCCAGCACACGGAACGTCGCGACGCGCTCGATGGCGCGGAAGCCCTCGCTGCGCCCGAGCAGGCGGTCGAGCTCGCGGCGGTAGAGAGCCTGGACGTCGGCGCCGCGCAGCACGCCGTCGACCACGTCCCAGCGTTCGCGCGGCAGCTCCGACGCGAGCATCTCCTCGTGCACGACGAGCAGCGCACCCAGGTGCTTCTGGTCCTGTCCCACGACGACGGCCTGCTCGATCAGCGGCGAGGTCTTGAGCGCCGTCTCGATGCGTTCCGGTTCGACGTTCTCGCCGCCGGCCAAGACGATCGTGTCCTTCGCGCGCCCGGTGATCCGCAGCTGGCCGTCGGTGCCGAAGCGGCCGAGGTCCCCGCTGTTGAACCAGCCGTCCACGAGGATGCGCCGCGTCTCCTCTTCGTTGCGGTAGTACCCCTGCATGACCTGCGGACCGCGGATCCAGATCAGACCGATCTCGCCCGGCGGCACGGGCGCGCCGTTCTCGTCACGGATCTCGCACGTCGTCCCGGGGATCGGGCGGCCGATCGTGCCGACACAGTTGTCGCTCGGCGTCCTTACCGACACGACGGGGCTGGTCTCGGTCAGCCCGTAGCCGTTCAGGAGCGGGACCCCCATGCCGATCAGGCACTCGTCGACGTGGGGGGGCAGCGCACCGCCGCCCGAGACAGCGAGCCTGAGGTTGCCGCCGAGCGCCGCGAGGAAGCGCGGCAGGATGCGCCGCTCGTACAGGCGGTGGGCCATTCGATCGACGAGCCCCGCGCGGCCCGCGCCGACTCTGCGGCACGTCTGCAGCACGTGCTCGAGCAGGCGTCGCATGAAGCCCGTCTGCTTGCGGCACTGCGCCACGATGCCGTCGTGCAGCATCTCCCAGATCCGAGGCACCGCGACGAAGATCGTCGGGCGCACCGACTGCAGGTCTTCCTTGATGCGGCGACGGTCGGAGTAGACGAGCTGCCCGCCGGCCTCGAGCAGCACGTAGTCCATGATCCGCTCGTAGGCGTGCCACGCCGGCAGGATCGACAGTGCGACGTCGCGGGCGTCGAATTCCAGCACCTGGCCGACCATCGCCAAGTTCGACAGCACGTTGCCGTGCGTCAGCGCGACGCCCTTCGGGTTCGCGGTCGTGCCGCTCGTGTAGATGATCGTCAGCAGATCGTCGGGGCCGACCGCGGCCATGTCCTGATCGAGCTGCTCGCTGTGCGTCGCGAGCCACGCGTCCCCGCGCGCGCGGAGGGCGTCGAGGTCGAGGGCGCCTCCGGCCTCGACGTCGGACGCAGAACCGGTCATCACGGCGACTCCCTCGAGGTCCGGGAGCTCGGCACGGTGCGCCGCCAGGGCGTCCGCGACGGCGGGTGTCTCGACGAATGCGAACCGACAGCCCGCGTGACCGAGGATGAACAGGAGCTCACTGACCGCCGTGTCCGTGCCGCGCGGCACGTCGACACCGCCGAACGACACGATCGCCTGGTCGCAGAGGATCCACTCGTAGCGATTCTCGGCAATCAGGCCGATGCGGTCGCCGTGTCCGAACCCCAGCGAGCGCAGTCCGGCCGCGATGCGGCGAACGTCGGCTCGAAGCTCCGCGAAGGTCACCGGGTCCCCGCCCCGACCGTGTCGGCGCGGCAGGAAGATCCTGTCCTGGAAGCGCGTCGCGGACGCGCGCAGCAGGCTCGAGAACGAGGGGTGGTGGAGCTCGGTCATCGGGTGGGTCCAGGGAACGTGCAGGCCCTCCAGTCTGGCGGAAGTTCGGCCGAAAATGCTCTTGTGCAAGGGGCGGGCAGTCGATACATCATCCGTCCCCAAAGTGAGCGGGCGTAGCTCAGTGGTAGAGCATCACGTTGCCAACGTGAGGGTCGTGAGTTCGAATCTCATCGCCCGCTCCATTTCGCGGCCGGTCCACCGCAAGGTGTAGACGGCTCCGATCCCTCGAGAACGGCAGCGAGGCAGTGGCCTGCTGCGATCAAGTCGGAACGAGGGGACCTTCACCCCGAGCGAACCGCGGTCTGTCTGCGTGTCGGGTGAAGGCGGTGGCCGCAGTGTCGATGGCGCGCCTCCCGCGGCCACGGCCTGAAGCGGGGGCATCCTTCGCGGGCGCACAGTCCTCTCGGCGCGCGCCGCTGCGCAGACCACGTCTGTCATGGGCCCGGCCTCCAGCGCCGGTTAGCCTGTCGCGCCCGTCGAAACCGAGGACAGCCAGGTGGAACCGTGACTGAACCGATCTTCGTGACACCGCAGACCGACGACGGCCTCATCGAGTCCGTCGAGCGCAGCGGGAGCGGCTGCTGCGAAGTCGAGATCCGCTTCCAGCTGACCCCCCGCTTCCGCGCCTCGATCGACGGGCGGGAGAGCGAGGTGACGTTTGCGTCCCGCTCCCGGCTCGCGCGGCTCGGCATCGACGTGACGCCGACCGGTCCGCTGCAGACCAACGGCGATGCGGCGCTGCTGCGCGCCCGCCTCGAGTCGGTGATCCCGTCGTACGGTGTTGCGGACCACCTGCCGCACGTGGTCGTGCCGGGTCTGGAGGTCGGGCGGCTCGTGTTCTGCCCCGAGGAGCGGCGCCTCGACTCGCGCGCCATCCTCCAGGCGATCGGGGCCGGTGAGCTCCAGCTCCCCGCCGCCTACTCGATCGACGAGACCGGCAGCTTCACGATCCGGCCGCACCGCCGGGTCTACGACCTCGCGCGCACGCTCTCGCGCGAAGACGTGCTGTCGATCGCCGCGAGTTCGGACGGTCGCAGCGTCCTCAACCGGATGCAGATCGCACGGCCGGTGGACAACATCTTGATGCCGCCGGGCACCGGCGTGATCACCTCGTGTTCGATGTTCCTGCACCGGCACTACGTGGTGCTCGATCGGGAGTCGCACCATCTCGGCAGGCATCTGCAGGCGATCGTGCTCGATCCGGTGCGGACGCGCGGCACGCGGGTGTTCCTCGAGTTCACGAACTGCTCGCAGGAGACGATCGTCAACCCGTCGGTCTCGGCGCGGATCTACGAGGCCGTGCCGGAGGCTCCGCAGGTGACGGTGTTCCCGGTCCGTCTGCCGGAGGCCGTCGTCGATGCCGACCGGCCAGACCAGACCTACCGCGCTGTGCTCGACCTCTTCGATCGGCTGGAGTCCGGTCAGCGGGGCCGAGGCTACTTCGACCGCCTGTGTGCGGTCGTCGACGACTGGGCCGCGATCGCCGCGGGCGAGCTGCCGGGTCGGATCTGGCACACCTCGCCGGGGCGCGAGAACTCGATCGGAGCCCTGCGTTCGACGCGGAAGTACGCGCCCGGCGACATGCCGGTCTTCGGCACGAGCATCCTCGCCGACGTGCCCGCGGGTGCGCGTGCGACGGTTCTGCTCGGCTACTTCCCGAACCTGATCGAGCACCTGCAGATCTGCAACGCCGCGACCGAAGGTCGGATCGCCCGCGTCGTGTTCCGGCGCGCGAGCTACGAGCACGGACCGTTCCTGTCGGCGAAGGACCAGGCGCGCCTCGCGGACTACGAGGCGCTCGGGCTCGAGGTGTTCTGGTGCAACGAGGACTGGGGCCACCTCGCGATGCACGTGTTCCGCGGCCTGCGCGGCTACTTCGTCGAGCCGCACATGGAGGCGCGGTTCCGCAACGCGCTGATCATCGCGATCTACGGGTCGGCGCGCCCGTTGAGCGACGGCGACGTGGAGCGGCTCCGCATGCTGCTCGCCGGTCTCAAGGGACTGTTCGGCGAGAACCTCGGCATCCTGACCGGCGGTGGACCGGGCTCGATGCAGCAGGCGGCGACGATCGCCCATGAGCTCGGCATCCTGGTCGGAGCCAACTACATCGAGACGGTCGACCAGGGCACGAACAAGGACGCGGACTTCTACCAGGTGTTCCAGGACATCAGCCGGCACAACCGGCAGCGCTGGTTCGAGATCGCGAGCTTCCAGATCTTCTGCACCGGTGGTCTTGGCACGCTCGAGGAGGTCGGGCTGACGATGACCGACATGAAGCTCGGCGTCATCGAGATGGCGCCGGTGGTGTTCTTCGGCGCGCACAAGGGCCAGCCGTACTGGAGCGGCCTGCACGCCCAGTTCCGTGCGATGGTCGAGGATCGCCGCGCTCCGGACTGGCTGGACGAGCACGTGTTGATGACGGACGACCCGACCGCGGTCCCTCCGTTCTACAAGCGCATCCTCGAGCTCGGCTGAGCGCGCAGGCCGCTGCCGATGACCCGCCTGACCTACTGCGGCAACGTCCACCCGTCGGAGACGCTCGACGGCTGGATCGACGCGTGCCGGACCCACGCCCTGCCGGTCGCCGCCGCGCGCCGTGCTGCGGGCGAAGACCGCTTCGGCCTCGGCGCCTGGTGGACGGCGGAGGTCGCGGCCCAGCTCGTTGCCGATCCGGCTGCGCGGGAACGGGTGGCCGCGTTCCTGCACGACGCGGACGTCACGCTCTGGACGCTGAACGTGTTCCCGTTCCGCGGCTTCCATGATCCGGTGGTCAAGGAGTCGGTGTATCGCCCCGACTGGGCCGATCCGCGTCGGCTCCGCTACACGATCGACGCGGCGCGCGCGGCCGCGGGATTCGTGGCGCCCGGGGAGCAGCTGCCCCTCTCGACGCTGCCGCTCGGCTACGGGGTCGGGGACCTCTCGGCCATGGCGCAGGCTCTGCGCCGTTGCGCTGAGGCGTTCGCGGCGATCGAGTCCGCGACCGGCGTGGTTCCGGTGCTGGCTCTCGAGCCCGAGCCGTTCTGTCTCGAGGAGACGGTCGAGGGCGTGGCGGCGTTCCTCGAGGATCGTGTGTTCCGGGGGGCGGCCGACGAGGGCCTGCTCCGTCGACACCTCGGCGTGTGTGTCGATCTCTGCCACCTCGCCGTGGTCGGAGAAGACGCCGTGGGGGCCGTGTCCGAGCTGCGTCGCCGCGGCGTCGCGGTTCCGAAGGTGCAGGTGTCGAGCTGTGTCGAGCTGCGCGCGCCGGCCACGCACCTCGACGCGCTGCTGGCGTTCGATGAGCCGCGCTACCTGCACCAGACGGTGTCCGACCGCGGCGCTCGGGCCGCAGACCTCGCGGAGGTGCGCGCGCGGCGCGCCGAGTTCGAGGCGGCCGACCGCGTGCGGACCCACTTCCACCTGCCCGTGTTCTGGGACGAGCCCGGGGCGCCGCTGGGATCGACCCGCGCAGAGATGGTGCGTTTCCTGGAGCAGTGCCCGGGGCCGCTTCCGCTGCTCGAGGTCGAGACCTACACGTGGTCCGTGCTCGGGCCCACGTGGCTCGCCGACCGGTGTTTGAGCGACAGGATCGTCGAGGAGCTCGGCTACGTGGCGGCGGCCGTGGCGCGACGCGTCTGATCCCTGGCTTCGGCCTTCCGGTCGGTCCCCGCTGGCCTATCCTCGACCCTTCGCGGTCTGGCGCCGCGCGCGAACCCATGATCGAGATCCAGAACCTGCGGAAGGCCTATCGGCTCGGCGCGCGTGAAGTCGTCGCGTGCTCGGTGCGCGAGCTCCGCATCGCGAGCGGGGAGCAGGTCGCACTGATGGGCCGCTCGGGCTGCGGCAAGACGACCCTGCTCCACGTGATCGCGGGCATCGTCCGCCCGACGGGCGGCGTGGTCCGCGTCGCCGGCACCGACCTGGCGCCGCTCGGTGAGTCGGCCCGGGACCGTTTCCGGGGGCGTCACATCGGGCTCGTGTTCCAGACGTTCAACCTCCTCCAGCCGTTCACGGCGCTGGAGAACGTGCTGCTCGGCGCCGTGTTCTCGGGCCAGGCCGATGGCTCGCATCGGCAGCGCGCGCTCGAGCTGCTCGACCGAGTCGGCCTCGCGGATCGTGCGGACCACCGGCCCGGTGAGCTCTCGATCGGACAGCAACAGCGCGTCGCGATCTGTCGCGCGCTGATCCACGAGCCCGAGCTGGTCCTCGCCGACGAACCGCTCGGCAACCAGGATCCCGAGACCGGCGCGAAGGTCCTGCGCATGTTGCTGGACATCGCGCAGGACGAGGGGCGGACCGTCGTCATGGTCACGCACGATCCGGGGAGTGCCGCGCTGATGCAGCGGACGGTGCGTCTCGAGGACCTGCGGGAGGTCGCATGAATCTCTGGTCGATCGCGCGGCGCAATCTCCGCATCCGGGTCCTGTCGAGCGGGCTGACCACGATCTCGGTGGCGCTCGGCGCAGGTCTCGTGGCGGCGCTCTGGCTGATGATCGCCGAGACCGAGCAGCGCTACCGGCAGAGCTATGCGGGCTACCAGGCCGTCATCGGTCCCAAGGAAGGCTCGCCGCTCGCGCTGGTCCTCAACACCGTGATGAACCGGGGCTACGCCCAGGGCATCGTGCCGATGAAGGTCTACCGCGAGCTCCACGACGGGCGGCTCGCGCGGCGCCTCGGCGTCAACTACGCGATCCCGCAGGCGCGCGGTGACTTCTACGAGGGCTTCCCGCTCGTCGGGACCACGGACGAGTGGTTCACGCGGTTCAGCCGCGGCAAGGACGAGTCGGGTGCACCGGTCCGTCTCGGCATGGCCGAGGGCGAGGCCTGGTCGTTCGACCACGATGCGTTCGTCCGCTTCGCGGAGGACAAGGCACGCGAGGTCGAGGCGAGTCTCGGCGGAGCGCCTGCGTCCGAAGAGGACCACGATCACGATGGGGACGGGGTTCCGGACCACGGGCCAGGCGAGCACGTCGACCCCATCCCGGCCGCGTGGCGCAAGGCGGTCATCGGAGCGGAGGTCGCGCGTCGTCTGGGTCTGACCGTCGGCGGCGTGATCGTTCCCGTGCACGGCACCGAGGACTTCGAGCACCTCCACGACGAAGCGGCGAGCGAGGTGGTGGGCGTGCTCGCACCGACCGGCACGCCGATCGACAGCGCGATCTACGTGCCGATCTCGATGTTCCTGTCGATGGACAAGCACGAGGCGATCCACCTCAGCAGTCCGCTCGTGGAGGACGTCAGTGCCGACGACATCCGGATCTCGGCGATCGTCTTCGACGCGAAGAACCACCTCGCCGCGTCGCACCTGCGGACCGAGTTCCAGAATCGCTCCGACGCCCAGGTCGCATGGCCCCACGTCGAGATCGCGGATCTGCTGCGGCTCGTGGGCAATGCCGCCGACGTGCTGCGGATCTTCGCATGGCTGGTCGTCGCGGTCGCCGCGATGGGGGTCTGCGTCGCCCTCTACAACACGATGAACGAGCGCCGCCGCGAGATCGCGATCATGCGGGCGCTCGGCGCGCGGCGGGCCCAGATCCTCGGCATCGTCGTGCTCGAGGCGTCCGCCGTCTCGGCGATCGGGGCCGTGCTCGGCGTGGCGCTCTGCCATGGTGCGGCGTTCCTGTTCCGCACCGTCGTCCTCGAGCGCACGAGCGTGGCGCTCGACTGGGCGGCCTTCACGTGGGATGAGGCGTGGCTTATCGTCGGCGTGACCGTGGTCGGGGGCCTCGCGGGTGTCCTGCCCGCCATCAAGGGCTCGACCGTCGAAGTGGCCGATCACCTCGGCCCGACGACTTGAGGACGACTCCCGATCCGAAAAGGAACCAAGCCATGCGCATCCTGCTGACCCTGATCCCGCTCGCCCTGGCCGCCGTCGTGACGGCCCAGGACCCGACGCCCCCGAAGGTCACGCCTCCGGGTGAGACCAAGCCGCCGGTCGTCGAGCCCGCGAAGAAGGGCGAAGTCGCCGGCGAGCAGGACCCGAAGGGCAGCAAGCCCGGGGACAAGGGGGGCAAGCAGGAGCCGGGCCAGAAGCCCAAGACCGGCGAGCCGGCCGGCGGAGAGAAGCCGCCCGTCGAGGAGCCGACGCCGCTCCCGCAGTCGGCCGATCCCGAAGACCTGCGCGCGATGAAGAGCGCGGCCGAGATGATCGCGGCCGAGCGCAGCCTGCGCGAGCGCATCAAGAACGGTCAGATCAAGGACATCGAGAAGCTCCTGTCCTTCGAGGAGATCTCGTCGTGGCCCTACGAAGACGGCCTCAAGGGGATCCCCAAGCCGGTCAAGGAACTCGACGGCAAGCAGGTCGTGATGATCGGTTTCATGCTGCCGATCTACGAGGTGGAGAACATCAAGGAGTTCCTGCTCGTGCAGTCGCTCTGGGCCTGCTGCTACGGCACGCCGCCGGACATCAACGGCATCGTGCGCGTGGTCATGAAGGGCGACCGCCGCTGCGACTACCAGTTCGATCCGATCCTCGTGAAGGGCACGTTCAAGGTCGAGGAGACCACCGAGGACGGCTACTGCATCGACATCTTCCAGCTCCACGCGACGGAAGTTTCGCTGCTGAAGTGAGCGCGCGCGCGGGCTGCCGGGGCCCTCGAGGTTCCGGTGGTGTCGGTGCTTCCGCTCGGGGGCACGTGGTGCTGGCCCCGAACCGAGGCACTGTCCAGGTTCGCGGCAGAGAGACCGGCCGGGGCGGCCGATACCCCATCCGGTCATGCTCGCACCGGAACCGATCCCCAACGCCTCGTTGACCGGCCGCCTGACGGCGGTGCTCGCGGTGGGTGCCGTGATCCTGTCGGCCCTGGTGACCGCGGTGACCAGCGAGGTCGGGCGGGAGCATCAGAGGGAGGCCTCCCACACCCAGATGCTGGAGGCGTGCACGGCGCTCGCGCGGCGGGCGGGGCCCCTGCTGGAGCGGGAGGACGAGCTGCGCCTCTCGGTGCTCGCGACGTCGGTCGCCGAGCTGGCCCGCGCGCGCGTCCTGGTCCTCGACAAGGAGGGCGTCGTCCGGATCGATACGGGTATCGGCCTCGGAGGGCATGCGCTCGGCCTCGAAGCGGGGGACGGTCCGCAGCGGCGTCCGCGCACCGCGCCGGACGCCGGGTTCGAGGCGATCGCGCCAGCACTCGGGCATGGGGGCGGTGCGGGGGAGGTCCGCATCCGGTACGCGTTCGCCCGCGAGGCGCTGCCCGGCTTCGCGTGGGGCACGTTCGGGCTGGTCCTCTTGTGCAGCCTGTCGTTGATCACGATGGCGTTCTGGATCGCGCACTCCTGGGTGCGGCGCATCCGCGCGATCACCAAGCGCGCCCGAGGCATCGCGCGCGGCGAAGTCGATGCAGGGCCGGGTGACCCGGTGCGGCCGAGCGGCGGTGCGGTTTCCGAGCTGGAGCAGGCCGTGACGGCACTCGGTGCATCCCGCGAAGGCGTGATCGGCGCCGCGAGGCGGAGCGGGGTCGCGCTCGGCCGCGAGGTGGTGCACGCCCTCGAGCTTCGCGGGCATGTGTCGGCCGGGCACCCCGAACGGGTCCGGCGCCACGGGCTCGCCCTCGCCGACGCGATCGCGCTGCCGGCAGAACGGACCGAGGACCTCGGACTGGCGTGTCTGCTCGCGGACATCGGCAAGGCTGGCGTGCGGCCGTCGGCGCTTGCGAAGGCACACGGCCTCGACGACGTCGAGCGTGCCTCGCTGCGCCAACACCCGGCCCGCGGGGCTTCGCTCCTCGCCGGGATCCCGGGTCTGGAGGGCGTCGCGCGCACGGTCCGTCACCAGTACGAGCGTTGGGACGGGGCGGGCTTCCCGGACGGGCTGCGCGGCCCGCAGATCCCGATCGGTGCGCGCATCCTCGCGATCGCGTCGGCCTACGAGAACCTCGTGTCGGGTGGGGCGACCGGCCATCCGGTCACGTGGCCCGACGCGCTCGATCGGCTCCGCGAGGATCGGGGAGAGCTCTTCGACCCGGACCTCGTCGACGCGTTCGAGGACCTGATCCGGAGCGCGCCCCCGCGCGCCTCGGCCCGGGTCGAGATCTCCCGCGACGGCGTCGTGCCGCACCGGCTGCCCTACGGCGAGCCCGCGCGCGACGTGCTGCTCGCCGAAGAGGACTTCGATCTGGTGGCGGAGATCGACGACGAACTCGAAGTCGTGTTCGACGACGGATCGGAGGACCGACCATGAGGGCCGAGCTTCCGGCCGTGCTGGCTCTCGCCCTCCTCGCGGCTTGCCAGCTTCCGCCCGACGCTGCGGATGGGACGGGTCCGGCCCAAGTCGCGTCGGTGCACGGGCAACCCTCGGATGCCGTCGGTGCCGAGCGGTGCGTCCCGGCGCCCGATGTCCCGTCGGGGTCGCGCGCTGCGTCCGGCCTGCCAACCGCCCGTTCGCCTGCGGCATCGGCCTCTCGACCGCATCGCGCGGGGCGCTCCTCGGCGCTGCGCACGCCGACGCCGGGTCTCGTCAAAGCGGTCGTCGAGGAGCAGCCTCCGGAGGTGCTCGCAGCCGTCGAGTCTGCCCTCGCGCTCGTGCGTCGTGGCCAGCTGGGCATCGGTCTGGCGGCCCTCGAGGCCGTCCATGCCGGGCACCCGGATGCTGCCGGACCGGCTCTCGCGACCGTCCTGCACCAGCAGGCGCTCAACCAGTATGGGCGAGGCGAACTCCGCGCGGCGGAACGGCTCTGGGTGCGCGTGCTCTCGGTCGATGCCGACCATCCGACGGCGCGGCTGTTCTGTCAGGTCGTCCGCGACGAACTCGGCACCCTGGACGGGCGGCACGCGGCAGGTCTCGCGACGCCGGGACGCTAGCTGTCCGCGGCCCATCTCCCCGCACCTCATGCGGCGCACGGACCTCACGCGGCGCACGGAGGGGGCTGCTCACGGCCTTGCTCGGTCAGGAATCGGACTTGTTGGAAAAAAACACCGGGGGGTAAACTTCGGGAAAAGGGGAAGAAGGAGAGTCAAGTTTTTACGCCCTAAAAGGACAACCCCCGGCAAACGTTTCCGTCAAGTCGCAGGACAAAGGAAACGTGTTTGCGTCCCTTTTCCTGCGCGATTCCTGATTGTCAAAGGGCCGCGGACTCTGGCCTGCTGGCCAGGCTCGCTCCCACCGGTTCGTCCGACGGGACGAAGCCCTCGTCAGCCTCGAAGCCGGTCGATCGACCGGATTCCGGAGACTCCTGGGCTTCTTCTTCCTCGCGTGCGAGACGCAGGCCCGTAGACCTCCTTTCGCACGCACGCCAGCAACATAGCCGGTTGCGCGGCCAGGTTTCTATCGGGCGGGCTGATTTCCGCAGAGAGGCGGGCGAAATTGCCGAGTTATTCGGAAATCGGTGATTCTGGCCTGTCAGGGCGTTCGCGCTTGCGGAGCACGAGGGCCGCAGGCGTGACTTCTCCGACCCAGCCGCGGGGCACTCGCACCACCGACGTCTGCTCCTCGATCAGGGCCGGGCCCCGGACGAGGGCGCCCGGGCCGAGCTCTCCGCGGCGGAAGGTTCGGAGGCCGCCGCCCAGCGGTGTCCGGCGCGTCTCCGGTGCTCCGATGGCGCCCGGGGCCGCTGTGTGAGCAAGATCGGGGAATCCCGGGCTCCGTCCGGTCGCCCGAGCGCGGATCTCGACGACCTCGACCGGCGCGTCGGCGGTGAACCCGAAACGCTGCTGATGGCGGTCCGCAAAGTCCCTGGCCGGGTCACGTCGACCGAGCGGGACCCAGAGTCCGGCTCCCTGGCCTGCGTAGCGGGCCAGCACCTCGACGCGGGTCCGTGCACCCGCAGGGAGACTGGCCGCTGCCTTGGTCGCGAGCGCGCGCGCGCGGGCCCGGAGGCCGGTGGCGCCGAGCTGCTCGAGCGGGAGCAGCACGGCCTCGAGGCATTCGGCCGCCTCGGGTGCGAGCGCGAGGCCGACGGCGGAGAAGGCTCCCGGCGCCACTGGGACGGCCGCGAACGGCATGCGGAGGCGCCCCGCGAGGCCCGCCGCGTGGAGGCCGCCGGCGCCGCCGTAGGCGAGCAGTGGAACCCGTGCGGGGTCGACGGCGCGCTGGCTCGTGATGACGAGCAACGCGCGCATCATCGCGATCTCGGCAACCTCCAGGATGCCCTCGGCGCACCGCGCGGTGTCGGTGCCGAGCCTGACCGCGAGCCGCTCGACGGCGCGGACCGCGCGGTCGACGTCGAGCTGCATGCTGCCGCCGAGCAGCGTTCGGGCGCCGATGTGGCCGAGCACCACGTGCGCGTCGGTCACGGTCGGCTCGTCGCCGCGTCCGTAGCAGGCGGGTCCCGGGTCGGCGCCGGCGCTCTCGGGACCGACCCGGAGCGCGCCACCCGCATCGACGTACGCGAGGCTGCCGCCGCCACAGCCGACGGTGTGGACGTCGAACGACGGCAGTGCGAGCGGCAGCCCACCGAGCGTCCGGTCGGTCTCGGCGGGCTCGGGGTCCGGGCCGACCAGCGCCACGTCGGTCGACGTTCCCCCCATGTCGAACGCTGCCATCCGTTCGGCTCCCAGTCGCCGCGCGAACAGTCCTGCCGCGACGACCCCGCCGGCCGGACCGGAGAACGCCGCACGCGCGGGATACTCCGCCGCTTCTGCGGCAGACATCGCGCCGCCGCTGCTCCGCATCAGCCGCAGCGTGCCGGGGCGGACGCCGGTGCGCAGGCGGCGGAGGTAGGCGCCCATCACCGGCAGGATCGCGGCGTTGACCGTGGCGGCCGCGAAGCGCTCGAACTCCCCGTGGCGCGGCAGCAGATCGGCGCTGCACGTCACCGGCACGCCGAGGGCCGCACGGAGACGCCGCGCGATCGCGCGTTCGTCGCGTGGGTTGCGGTAGCTGTGGAGCAGGCAGACGGCCACCGCCTCGACCTTCGCGCGCCGGAGCTTCCCGACCAGCGCTTCGACGGCGTCGGGGTCGAGGGAGGAGAGCACCTTGCCGGTCGCGTCCCGGCGGACGTCGAGCTCGAACCGCAGCGCGCGGGGCACCGGGAACGTCGTGCGGGACGGTTCGAGGGCGTAGAGATCGAGCCGATCCTGGCGCCCGATCTCGCAGAGGTCACGGAATCCCCGGTTGGTGACGAGTGCGGTCCGCGCGAGGTTGCCGGTCAGCACGGCGTTGAGCCCAACCGTGCTGCCGTGCACGACGTCGACGGGGTCGGCACCGCGGACGTCGCGGAGCCCCTGCAGGACCGCATCGGCGGGGTCGCTCGGCGTCGACGGGACCTTGTGGATCCGCAGCCGTCGTCCGTCGAGGACGGCGACGTCTGTGAACGTGCCGCCGGTGTCGATTCCGATGCGGAGGCCGGGCATGGGCGCTGGAGGATAGCCAGGGGGCCCGCCGTCGCTACGTTGTCGTGCTTCGCCCGCGGGGCCCCGGGTGCCCGCCACACGTCCGATGGAACTCCTCCCCGTCCTCGCTGCTGCCGCCTCGGCCTGGCTCCTCGGCGGCATCCCGTTCGGACTGGTCCTGGTGCGCCTGTTCCGCGGCATCGACATCCGCACCGTCGGCTCGGGCAACGTCGGTGCGACCAACGCGTCGCGGGCGTTCGAGGGGCGGCTTCGGCTGCCGGTCTTCCTGCTGATCTACGTGCTCGACTTCCTGAAGGGTCTGACCCCAGCGCTGTGGTTCCCGGCCTGGTTCGGGATCGAGCTCGCGACCGGGTCCTGGACGCCGGTCGGTTTCGGCGCGGCGGCGGTCGCGGGCCACTGCTTCTCGCCCTACCTGCGCTTCCGGGGTGGCAAGGGGGTGGCGACCGCGACCGGCGTCTTCGCGGCGCTCGATCCGCTCGCGCTCCTGGTCGCGCTGCTGACGTTCCTCGTCGTGCT